>JACPTJ010000069.1 GCA_016192835.1 Betaproteobacteria bacterium | reverse complement strand
AGGAACGGCGCGCTTTGCCGGCGGCTGCACGGACTGCGGCTGCTTGTTCGGCGGCGGCGCCTGCCGTTGCGCCGAGTCAGACTGCGCGGCGGGAATCAGCCCGGTCAGTTTAGCCACGCCGAGCGCGCTGAAAATGATCACCGAAATCGCCGCGATCACGAGCATCGGATAAAGCCAACCGTTTTTGCCCAGCACTGTTCCGCTCCAAGCTTTGTTTTTCATAATCGCCTCCATGCCGGTTGTCTCCCGCTAGGCTGGTGATTTACGCGCCCGCGCCAAAAGCGGCGCGGGCGTCACCACCGGTCGCGATCAACTCTTCACGACCAGATTCGATTTCACGCTCTTCACGCCTGCGATCGAAGCTGCGATCTCATGCGCACGAAGTGCCTGTTGCTCGTTGTTGACAAAGCCGGAAAGCAACACAATTCCGTCATGGGTGTCGACTTTTACAGCAAGCGCGCTCACGTCCCTGTTTTTCACCAACGCCGCTTTCACTTTGGCGGTGATCACGCGGTCACTGACGAAGGTACCGGCGCGCATGCGGTCATAAATTGACTGCGCTTTCACGAATTCTTCCCGATCCAGTCTGCCGTCACGGTTGTCATCGGCTTCGCTCAATGCCCGCACAAAACGGTACCGCTTCGCAGCTTCGTCACGACTGATAAACCCGTCACGATCGGTATCGAGCTTTTCGAACGCCTTATCGGGCTGCTCGGGCACAGAATCGTCAGGCGCCGCGTAAAGCGGAGCCGTGATTGCCATTGCCGCCGCGATTACGATAGGTTTCAACATTTGTCTGGTTTTCATGGCTTGCTCCTGTTCCAAAGTTTTCAATTGGATTACGAACGCAGACGCGTTCACGGGGTATTGCAGCAATCGCTGTGCCAATTTGTCTTTGTGATTACGAATCAAATAGATAGGTCTGTTTTCTGACCGTCTGCCGGGGCTCAAAACGTCGCCGGCGGACGACAATGCCGCGGCAGCGCAAGATGGCGCGTTGATTTAATTTGAATTTTTCCGTCGCCGGGCGGCGACGGCAGGCGCGAAGAACCGGATTACGGCTTCGGCGCCTTGAAGATCGCGGGGTCGAGCTCGTGCCGCTGCAGCAGCTTGTAGAACTCCGTGCGGTTGCGCTGCGCGAGTTTGGCTGCCTGCGACACGTTGCCGGCGGTGATTTTGAGCAGCCGGGTGAGGTAGTCCCGCTCGAACTGCTTGCGCGCCTGCTCGAACGAGGCAAACTCGCTCTGCTGGTGCTGGATCGCCTGCTGCACCAGCGCGACCGGGATCAACGGTGTGCTGCACAGCGCTGCCGACTGCTCGATCACGTTGTAGAGCTGGCGCACATTGCCCGGCCAGGTTGCGCTCACCAGCAATTCGAGCGCCTCGGGCGAAATGCTATTGATGGTCTTGTGGTACTTCCTGGCAAGCGCAGTCAGAAAATGGTTCGCGAGCAGCGGAATGTCCTCGCGGCGCTCGGCCAACGGCGGAAGCTTGAGCGCTACGACATTGAGCCGGTAATACAGGTCTTCGCGGAACCGGCCTGCCGTCATTTCGGTTTCGATATCGCGGTTGGTCGCCGAGATTACGCGCACGTCGACGCCGATGCTTTGGGTCGCGCCGACCGGCCGCACCTGTTTTTCCTGCAGCACGCGCAGCAGCTTCACCTGCAACGGCAGCGGCATATCGCCGATCTCATCAAGGAACAGCGTGCCCTGGTCGGCGCTCTGGAACAGGCCCTTGTGGTCGCGCACGGCCCCGGTGAACGCACCTTTGACGTGGCCGAACAGTTCGGACTCGAGCAATTGCTCGGGCATGGCGCCGCAATTGATAGCGACGAACGCCCGTTCCCGCCGCGCGCTCGCGTTGTGTATCGCCTGTGCGAGCAATTCCTTGCCCGTGCCGGATTCGCCGACGATGAACACGCTGGCGTCGGTCGCCGCGACCAGGCGCGCTTTGGCGAGCACGTCTTCGAGTGCCGGGTTGCGCGTAATGATCGCGGCGCGCCATTCGTCGCCGCCTGCCGGCGGCTCGGCGCCGGCCGCGCCGCCGACCGCGAGCGCGCGCCCGACTTCTTCGAGCAGCGCCTGCGCGTCGAACGGTTTGGTCAGATAGCCGAACACACCGCGCTTGGTCGCCGCGACCGCGTCCGGTATGGTGCCATGCGCGGTAAGGATGATCACCGGCAGCGTCGGCTGGGTCTGGTGGATCGCATCGAACAGCGCCATGCCGTCCATGCCGCTCATCCGCAGATCGGTCACCACCAGGTGCGGACGCGCCACGCTCAGCTGCGCGAGCGCCTTCTCGGCGCTTTCGACCGCGATGACGTCGTAGCCCGCGGACTTCAGACGGATCGACAGCAGCCGCAGCAGGTCCGGATCGTCGTCGACCGCCAGTATTTTGCGCGGCTGCTCGCTCATTTGCGGTTGCCTCCCCCCGAGTCGCGCTTGATCAGATCTTTCTCGAGCGATTTCAGTGCGTCGAGTTTTTGCTGCATGTCCTGTCCCCGCCGTTGCTCCTGATCGAGTTTTTGCTGCAGCATTTGCCCACGCCGTTGCTCCCAAATATGCACGTGAACCATGAAAGCAAGATGACGCAGCGCCGCGTTCTGATTCCTGAGTAACGGCTCGAGCGCTTCAAGCGCGCGTGCGTTGTCGCTGAACGCGGCGCCCGGAATGCTCAGCAGCATCGCATAGCGCACGCGATTGCCCTCGGAGGGCGATGCCGCATAAAGTTCCCGCGCCGAATGGTACTCCCTTGCAAGCTCGGGGGCCTGGAGGCTACGTACATTTTCGAAATACGCCAGCAGACTCTCGATGTCGCCGTCTGGATGCCGGGCGCCTGCCTCCTCCGCTGGCCCGGGAGCGGTCTCTGGCTCGACGCTGCGCAATACCCCGCAACCCGCGCTCAACAGCGACATCAGCGCCATCAGGACCAGCGCGTAGCGTTTCACGATGACTCCGGCTCCAGCGGCAACCGCACGCGCAAATGCGCGCCGCGCACGCCCGGCTCGGCGATGACTTCGACGCTGCCGCCATGAGCTGCCACGCATTCCTTGACGATTGAGAGCCCGAGACCGCTGCCTTTGACCGGCCCCGAACCCTGGATCCGGCCCTGATAGAACGGCTCGAAAATACGCCGCTCGTCGCCGGCGCCGATGCCCGGCCCCTGATCGATGACATCGACGCTCAAATGCCCGCCATCGCGATTCATCTTGATGTCGATAGTCCCACCCTCGGGAGAAAACTTGATGGCATTCGACAAGAGATTATCCAGCACCACGCGAATTTTCCCGGCGTCTGCGATCAGTGTGACCTCGGCCGATTGCGTCTGCAGCGTGAGGTTTTTCGCCCGCAGGGCGAGTTTCTGATTTTGCGCGACGCGCTCGAGCACCTGCCGTGGATCGACCGGCCCCAGCTCGAGCGTGAGCTTGTGAAACTGCAGTGATCCATAGTCAAGAAGTTCCTCGATCCGGTGCTGCAATTCTACGCTGTTATGGCGCAGGATCTGCGCGATCTCCCGCTGCCCCGGCGTCAACTGGCCGACGACATCGTCCGACAGCAACTGGGTGCCTTCGCGCAGCGCGGTAAGCGGCGTCTTCAGCTCGTGCGATATCTGCTGCAGAAAGCGGTTTTTCTGCTGCTCGAGATCGACCAGCTGCTGCCGCATCCACTCCAGGCGCTGCCCCAGATACTCGAGGTCCTCCGGACCGCTGACCGCGACCGGAGTGGTGAGCTTGCCACTGCCCAGTTCGCGTATTGCGGCATCGATCTCCCGAATCGGGCGCGAGATCAGGATCGTGAACCCTCCCACCAGAAAGATCATCACCGGAATCAGCGCCAACCCCTGCCACAGCATGATGCGCCGCGCGTCCGAGGCGACTTTGCGCATCGCTTCAACCTCGCGATCGATCAGTTCGCTGCTTTTCGCCGTTATCGCCTGGGCGCGATGGGACAGCTCGATGTACTTGCCGACTTGCGCCTGCAGCGCCGCCGGCGTGATTGCCGGGTTCGTCAGCGCATCGAACACCTGCCGCTCGGTCCCCGCAAACTGCTTCAACGCCTGCTGGAACTGGTCGCGGATGGTTTTGTAAGCGTCGAGCAGGCCGCGGTCGTTGAGTATCACGATCTGCCGCGCGCTGCGCTCGAGCGCCGTCAGCAGTTCGCTCAGGCGGCGGCTGCTTTGCGTCGCCTGGACCGCCTCGTAAACCGCCGTCTGGCTGCGGCTGGCAATCCGGTCGACGGCAACCGAACTCGTTATCAGCGCGAAGACGAGCGGCAGCGCGACCAGCGTGAAGCCGACCAGCAGCAACCTGAAAAACGACCGCGGGTAATAGGAACCCATGCGAGGAGATTATACGTAATTCACGCGAGCGTCCGCCCGATCCATTGTTCGCTCTGAGCGCGCGCGACGTCGTTGAGTGAACCCAGTTTGCCATGAGCTTCACGCAGCCACGCCGCATCGCTGCGGCGCGCGGCAATGTCGGCGCGTAACGCGCCGAGTGCCGCAACGGTCCTGATCTGCGCCGCGTGGGGTCCCAGCGTATCCAGTGTCTGCAGCATGTCCTGCTGCAGCGGCACCTGCTGCCGGGTATACGCGTCGACATAGGTCGCATCGAAGCCATAGCGGCACGCCTGAAAGCGGTTATGCCGGTAGACCAGATAAATGTCCGCTGATGCCGGTAGCGGCCGTTGGGTCAGCAGATAGTGCGCGAGCGTTCGCGCGTACGCCGCAAGTTGCGCCGCGCGCTCAACGGTGAGCGGGGTGTCGAGCACGCGGATTTCGACCGTGCCGTATTCGGGTTTGGGCCGGATGTCCCAGTAGAAATCCTTCATGCTCTCGACGACGCGAAAGCCCCGCATTTTCCCGAAGTAGGTGACGAACTCATTCCAGTTCTGCACGAACGGTATGGTGCCGGAAAGCGGAAACGCGCTGACGGTGTTGAGCCGCGACGACTGGAAGCCGGTATCCGCCCCCTGCTGAAACGGCGAGGACGCGGACAGCGCGATGAAATGCGGAATGTAGCGCGACAGCATGTGCGTCAGGTAAATGGCGGTGTCGCCGTCCGGGCAGCCGATGTGGATATGCTGGCCGAACACGGTGAATTGTTTGGCGAGATAGCCGTAGACTTCGAGCAGATGCTTGAAGCGCTCCGTCGGATAGATGCGGCGCTCGCTCCATTTGTGAAATGGATGCGAGCCGCCGCCGGCAATGCGCAGGTTGAGCTGCACGGCGGCCTGCGCGAGCGCGTCACGGATCTGTTTGAGCTCCGCCAGCAACGACTCATGGCTGAGGTGAATCGACGAATTGAGCTCGATCATGCTTTCGGTGATCTCCGGCTTGATGGCGCCCGGATGCGGGGTTTTCTCCACCACCGCCAGCAGGTCGGCGGCGTCGCGTGCAAGGTTGTAATCGCGCGAGTTCAGAATCTGCAGCTCGAGCTCAACTCCCATTGAAATCCCGGGAGAAGGCTTGAAATCCATCTCGCTCATATCGCCTCCTCCTGCCGCGCCTCGCCCGCGCGGCGCAGCGCGAACTGCACTGCGAGCGGGCCGACCAGTAATCGGCCACACAAAGATCAGAGGGTCGCGACGTCGTGGCGCGTGGCGAAACTCGCCAGGATCACCGCCACCAGGCTCGTCACGAAAATCCCGTCGAAGGTGCCCGCGCCGCCAATCGAAGCGACCGGCGCGCCGAGACCCTGGATATTCCCAAGATTCAATAGATCTGCGCCGATCAGCGTGCCGAGACTTCCGCTGATATACGCGAGCGGCGCGGCGTAACGGCGGGATAGAGCGAGTGCCACGACGACCGTCACCAAAGGCGGGACGAAAACGGGCATCGCAATGCCCAGACCCGGCACCGGCTCGGCTATCGAATAACACACCGCTGCCACGATCGCGACGGCAAGAAGGCTCAGTCGGTACAACCCATTCTTAACGATCAGATACAGCGACAGTAGAATGGGAATCACGGCGCCTCCTGCGTTTACGGCAAGCACCGTAGCGGGCAACTCCTGGACCAGGGGGATTACGTACTCGACGCCGAAATAGCTCACCACCGCGGGGGCCGCGAAGTGCCGTTCGGGCAGATAGGCGATCGGGATGTTGACGTAGCTCAACAGCAGCGAAAGCAGCAGTGCTGTGACCATGACCCGGGGCCCGACACCCATGCGAATGGAAGCGTATCTCAGGATTTTTCCGGCGATCATGCCGGCAATCAGGAAGAGGAGGACGATCAGCAGCAGCAGAAAAGGAAGCGTGACGGGAAAGTACTGCAAGTTGAGATCTGACATCACTAGGCTCCAAAGCGGATGATAGGAACTTCAATCCTGCTCTTTTCGCACGCTTGGCCGCTGGCGACGGTTTTGCGCTGATTCTATCCGTTAATTCGAATCTTGAATTGGTCGTTATACGGAAACGCAGCTTCAAGTTGTCCGCCGTTTTGCGCCGACCCGCTGGGAGGCGCTCATTTCTTCGTCCAGGCGATGCAATAGCCTTGCGGGGAGATTTCCGTATCGCCGGGCATGAGTTTGCAGCCTCCCCTGTCCTTCGCGGTCTTGCCGGGAACGAACTGCACACAGTTCGCGCAGCGCTTTTCGCCTTCGGGTTTGTCCTGGTACTTCAGGGAAGCGCGCATGGCCGCGTTGATCGCCGCTGCGGCCCGCCCCGAGAAGGCGATCACGGGGATTATGGCGAGCGCCGCGCTGCCGAGCTTGAGAAATTGGCGGCGCTGAATCTGGCTGGATTTCATCGCATGTCCTTTCTGTGCACTCATATGCTCATCTCCATTTATCACGTTTTCGAGAAAGACCGCTTGAGTACGCGCTTAAAACGCAATTCAGGATAAGGCGCCGGGACTTGGCACGCTATCGCGGAAATCTGATTTTCGTGTCGCAATCGAGCCGATTAAAATGTAGCGGTTGACCTACAAAACCTCGAGCAACCCCCTGAATTTCGCAGCAAGCTCATATCGCCTCCTCCTGCCGCGCCTCGCCCGCGCGGCGCAGCGCGAACTGCACTGCAAGCGGGCCTGCCAGTTCCAGGATCAGCGCCGCGGCGAGCACGATGGTGGCGAGTTTCGCGCCGAACGCCGGGTACAGGCTGCCCGCGCTGCTGGTCATCGCGAGCGCAATCCCCGACATCGGCAGCAGCGCCAGGCTGAGCAGCCCGCCGCTGCCGGGGCGGATCCCGCTCAGGTGCGCCAGACACAGCACGCCGAGCGATTTGCCGACAAAGCGCGCCGCGATGTAAACCGCGGCAATCGCGCCGCCGGCGATCACGTCGGTAATTTTCAGCAGCGCGCCGGTGACCACGAACAGCACGATAAAGAAAACCTGGCCGAAGCGTCCGATATCGACCGGCATCAGCACGTGATCGCGATCAAGGTTTCTGACCAGCACTCCGAACGCGAGCAACGCGATCAATAGCGAGAATTTCATTGCTTCCGCGGCGCCGACCAGCAACACGACCAGCGCCAGCAGCAAGACGAGATGCTGTTCGCCCTGTTTGCCGAGCCAGCGCGCGAGCCACAGCGCCACCACGCTCGCGAGGAACCCCGCGTACAACGAAGCTGCGAGGATATAAACCGGGTGCAGCACCATGGTCGGCCAACCGGCGCGGTATTCACGGTGGATCCACGACAACGCCATCGTTAGCAGCACGAACGCCACTACGCTGTTAATCGCCACCAGGTTGAGCGCGCGCTCCGTCACCTGGCCTTCGGCGCGTTGCTCGCGCGCGACCAGCAGCACGATCGCCGGCGACGACGACACGCCGATGGCGGCCGCCATGGCGGCATACAGCGGTGCGATGTCGAACCACACGAGCGCACCGAACATGCAACCGAACGACAACAGGCTTTCAGTCAGCGCCATCACTGCCAGCCAGCGGTCGTGTCTGAGCCATTCCAAATCGAGGCGCCGCCCGAGTTCGAACAAAACCAGCCCCAGACCGACGTCGAGAAATACGCGCGTGTAACCCAGCATTCTGACGTCCAGCACGTTGAGCCCGCTCGCGCCCAGCGCCAGTCCGATCAGCACATAGCCGGTAATGCGCGGCAAATTGAGCACGCGCCGAATGAGTTCGCCGCCGAGCGCGCCGGCGAGCAGCAGCACGCCAAACAACGCCAGAGGATTGGCGGGGAGCGGAAATTGCGGAAGAAACTCAAAACTCGTCATCGCAGCCCTCCTCTGGCCCGCGCTGCGTCATGCGCGGACAGAACCGCGGCCACCCCGCCATACCCAGGCGTGGAAACCCGCCAGTAGCCTGTTTATTATCTGGCAGCTTCTTGCAAGTATCATGCCTGGCTATCATGCCTTCGAGAACCAAGTACTTGGAATGGCGAACGCATGGCTGCGACGGTATTACGGAACCCGAACTGCGGAGACGCGTCAAATCAATGCGTTGCAATCACTTTTGAGCGCGCAATTTTCAGGTAATTTTTACACTCGCGTCGCACCACACCTCAATCCGGACTGGGACCGAGCATGAACGCAAACCGCCATCGGCTGATCGTCGTCTCAAACCGGCTGCCACTCGTGTTTCACCGGGAATCCAGCGGCGCGTGGCGTGTGGATGCCGGTTCGGGAGGACTGGTAAGCGCGTTATTGCCGGTGCTGCGCCATCGCGGCGGCACCTGGATCGGCTGGCCCGGTACGTCCGATGCCTGCGCCGAACTTGACCCGATATTGACCAGGACCAGTGCCCAGGCCGGCTTTGCCCTGCATGCGGTGCATTTGACCGCGGAGGAGGTGCAGGATTTCTACCACGGTTTTTCGAACGAGGTTATCTGGCCGCTATTCCACGATTTACAACCGCTGTGTAATTTCGACCCGAAATACTGGCGCGGCTACTGCGGGGTGAACCGCAAGTTCGCGCAAGTCATCATGCGCAACAGCAATCAGGAAGATTTCGTCTGGGTTCATGATTATCATCTCATGAATATCGCGCAGGATCTTCGCCACCTCGGATGCGGTTCGAGAATCGGTTTTTTCCTGCATATCCCGTTCCCTCCGCCCGACCTGTTCCTCAAGCTGCCATGGTGCAGGAACCTGATCGAGGCGCTCCTCGAGTATGAGCTGGTTGGTTTCCAGACATTGCGCGACCGCCGTAACTTCGCGGAATGCGTGAAAGCGGTGTTGGAAAACTCGCAGATTGTGGGCAGAGGCCAGATTGTAACCGCCTTCGCTGGCGCAAAGCGGGTGCGCATTGGCGTCTTCCCGATCGGCATCGATTTCAACGACTTTCTGCGCCAAACGGCGACGCCGCAGGTGGCCGCCAAAGCGAAAGAGTTGCACACCCTGTTGCCCAATCGCCGACTGGTTCTGGGCGTGGAACGGCTCGACTACACCAAGGGCATCCCGCACCGGCTGAATGCGTTTGAAAATCTGCTCACCCGTTATCCGGATTTAAAAGAGAAAATCTCTCTGATCCAGGTCGTGATTCCGAGCCGCGTCGGCATTCCCGATTACGATGATCTCAAGACCTCGATAGAACAGACGGTGGGACGCATCAACGGCGCATTCGTGCGTCCCGGGGGCTGGGTACCGGTGTGGTATGTGTATGGCAGCCTGACCCGGATCGAGCTGCTGGCGTATTACCGGGCGGCGGATATCGCATTGGTGACCCCGCTCAAGGACGGCATGAACCTCGTTGCGAAAGAATATTGCGCTTGCAGCATGGAGGAAGATTGCGTATTGATTCTGAGCGAGTTCGCCGGGGCAGCAGCACAGCTTGACAGCGGCGCGCTGCTGGTCAATCCCTTCGATATCGAAGGGGTAGCGGATGCCATAGTGCACGCGTATGAAATGGATGCAGCGGAACGCTCCGGACGCATGCGCAGATTGCGGCGCTCGATTCGCAAGTACGATGTCTTCTGGTGGGTGGATTCCTTCCTGAGCGCTGCTTTTACCAAGCAATTGAGCGATTTTCCGCTTCCGGCCGACTACGCTGCAGATTCGGTCGAGGATTATTTCGCGCCTGATTAGGGGATGCCTTGCTCGTGTCATGACTTCGTCGCGCGAGCAGTCGCCCATGCGACGTCAGGGCACGATTGCGACGCTCGACATGGGCCTCGGATTCGCCGCTTGCGCCTGCATTGTACATCACGTCGACGATCTCGCGCATTGCGATTTCGACCAGCAATACGTCACTGCCAACCAATATGCGCACGTGTCCGGGAAACGGGCCGCTCAGCCGGCATTCAAGCTCGTCAGGCAGCAAATACTTTCGGATTCCCGTAAATAACGACTCCATGTTGGCTGGGCGCAGCCGCGGAACAAGGCTGTGTTGACGGAAATAACCGCGGATGATTGCACGGTCGACGTGCGTGATGCGGGGTTCGATTTGATAAGCATCACCCCCGATCGCTGCACGGCTTTTCTCCGTGCCAGAGGGAGCGCTCGATAGGTCGCGCAACGCCACCCCGGAAACGGACGGCGCGGGCCGGACTAACGCGCACGGAATGTTGTCGACTGAATACGTTCTCATGATTTCTCCTTTCATCCGGTGGTGGTGGTCCCTGAATCAGCCTTTCGCCAGGGTGCGGTTTTTCTCGTCGAGCACCTTGATCAACCCGTCGATACCGGAGCGGCTGACCTCGGACGCGAAAGAGCCACGGTAATTGGTCACCAGGCTCAGGTTCTCGACCACCACGTCAAAAACCTTCCAGCCATCGGCCGATTTCGCCATGCGGTAATCGATTGCGATCGGCGGTTTGCCGGAATCCTTCACCGTGGTTTTGACGATGACCTCGTCCTGGCCGGCCTTTGCCTGCGCCGGCTTGACCTCGACCGTCTGACTGCCGGTCGCGGACACGCTCAGTGCGTTGGTATAGGTATTGACCAGCAGCGTACGAAAGCCGCTCTCCAGAGCCTGCTGCTGCGCCGGGTTGGCCTGGCGCCATGGCGCGCCGACCGCGAGTTGCGTCATGCGCTTAAAGTCAAAATGCGGCAAGACCTTTTGCTCCGCAAGCGCGCGCAGCGCCTGCTTGTCCTTGTTCTGCTTGATCACGGCCAGCACATCGTCGACCGTGGCCTTGACCAGCGCGTCAGGCGCGCTGTCAGCCGCCAGCACAGCCGGCGCCGGAATGATCAGCAGCCACATCATCACAAAATTCAGGATGGTTTTCATTGCATGCGCTCCTCAGGAAAGATGTTTACTTGCAATCAACTTTGCTGCCGACCACCGCGCCGGTGCCGGCGCCCGCCACCATCGCGATATCGCGGCCGAGGCCGCCGCCGATCTGCGAGCCCAGCAAGCCGCCCGCCAGGCCTCCTATGATCGCCGCTCCATAATTAGGCTGATTACACCCCTGCTTGATTTGCGGACCACCCGCGCAACCGGCAAGCAGCCCGGCGCTGATAAGCACTACAACAAGTTGGTTCGCTGACTTCATGATGTGCTCCTCTCATTGGTTACACGGAACTGCGCCAAATCTTGGCGCAATCCCCGTGCCATATTGAATTAAACCAATGAAATCAGGCGGCTGCGGATGTCGTGTGAAATTTTTACACCGTTGAAACTGTCGGGATGCGACGACGCCCGGCAAGCATGGCAGTGGGAACTGCCCGCAGTTCAAAGACTTAAACTGTCGCCCGCGCGCGACAACTGCACTTTCCGGGGGACGCGCGTAGTGCGTGCTCAGACCCGCTTGCGCAAGGCACTCAGAAATTCGTCGAGTATCGGCGTGGGGTCGAGTACCGTCTCATCACCCGGACGCAGAAATTCGGGATGCCACTGCACGCCGAACACGTAGCCGTTTCCCTGCCACCGTACCGCCTCGATGACGCGGTCGGATTCGGCATAGGCTTCAGCCACCAGGTCGCGGCCCAACGTCTGGATTGATTGATGATGGATGGAATTCACGTGCGCGGTGTGAGCATCGGGATACAACCGCCAACCCCGAACCGGGTTCTATGGTAATCGCATGAACGTTTCTATCGTATGTCTGTTCGTTGTGGTGCTCGAATGAGCCTGGCAATTGGGCGCCGATATCCTGATAAAGCGTGCCACCGTAGGCAACATTGATTAGCTGTGCCCCGCGGCAAATACCCAGCACGGGCCTGTCAGCCTCGACGAATTCGTGCAGCAATTCCATTTCGTAGACGTCGCGCACACGGTCGCCCGCCCATTCCGGCCTGAGCGGTTCTGCACCATAACTTTCAGGCGCCACATCGGAGCCTCCCTGCAGCACCAAACCATCAAGATGCCTGGCGTAATCGGAGAGCCGGATATTGCTGCGATGAATGATGCCATCCTTGTCGACCGACGGAACCATGAATACCAGCACGTCACGCGACATTACCCAGTGCGCGACCGATTGCTCGAGATATTGCAGGGTTTTGCTCTGAATTCCAACGCTATTCGGGCCGGGATGATAAATCCTGGCCGAAACGCCGATCTTGAGAGTACGTGACCGTATCACTGACTTCTCCGGGCAGATGCCATCGGTATTCCATACGCGTGCCGGCATGCCGCATTCTCAGCGTGCCAGTCAATTTTTTGGATGCGATGATCAGGCAAGACAGCGTCTGCGCCGCGCGGCGCGGCGATTCGTTCCCGCCGGGAGCTTGTCGGACCCTACTTTTTGATGCTCATTTCATTGCTGACACTGCGCACGCCCTCGACGCCTCGGGCAACTTCGATGGCGCGGTCGATCTGGCTCTGATTGTCGACGAACCGAGGCTAGTCGCATGTTCACGCTGGCTGCTTACTTGGGCCGTGGACGCGACAGAATTGGCTGCACCGCATGGAGCCGGCCAGCACGCAACTCGACCACGGCCTTCGCTACCGCGCGCGCCACATTGCGCGCTTCTTCCTGCACCTGTCCATCCCGGTCTAGCGCCTCGTGACTGGTCGCATACGGCTCGTAGTAGCCGATGTAGCGATCCAATCGCGCCTGCGCACCCGCGTCGATGAAACCCATCCAGTCGAGCCAGTCCGACAGGGCGCGGCGCGAGTCGCCGACGCCCTCCACATCGCCGTGAACGATCAGCCCATAGACGCGCCCTGCCAGGTGTTTGGGATAGTCCCATCCGGCCATCTCGAGTTCTTTGGCCTTGCCGGCCTTCTTACCCGAGGTCGAGGTGGGATCGGGGTTGCCCCCGTCGGCGCACACCAGGCGGTCGATCATCAGTTTCAACGCGCTGGGACTCTGGTACCAATACACCGGCGAGACGATAATCACCGCATGCGCGGCGGTCCAGCGCTCATAGATCTCGGCCATCCAGTCGTTAATCTGGTTAAGCGAATGGTTGGGATAACAACTGCACGGCCAGTGGCATAGCGGCATTGCGGTCGATACGCAGCCCTTGCAGGGATAGATTTTCCGGCCGTATTCGGAGACGAGCAGGCTCAGGTCCAGCACATCGGTCAGGATATCGGTCTGTTCCAGCGTTTCGCGGGCGATCCCCAGCAGCCGGAAGGTCTTGGAAATCTCGCCCGGGCATGTGCCATCGTTGCGCGCCGAGCCGCAGATCAGCAACACGCGAGACGGGCTCGCCGGATCGGCCCAACGCAGTTGCGCCTCGTCGATGCGCTGCTTCGTGGCAATCCACTCGACTGACAAGTCGTAGTCCGGATTGACATACCCCGGCCCCGCCTTCTGTGTGAAGGGGACCTTGCGGCCCTCGCTATAGGCCTGCCAGGCAATCTCTTCGAGCCGCGCAATGGACTGATCTTCGGCGCGGAACGCCGGATCGGTGAAGGAGGCACGAAACCGGACACCGAACTCCGCACGCGCAAGTTGGGCCAGTGCCTGGCCCTTGCGAATCTCAATCAAAATCGCCTCCGCTGGCGGTCAGGACGTCGGTGATATGTCGGTGCGCGGCAAGCACCCCCCCACCAGCCGCAGTGGCGCCAACGGGTTGAAATCGGCCCATTCCCCCGCAACGATGTTGCCCTCGGTGCGTTCGATGTCGGTGGCGCCGCGCGCGCGCAAAATACGAATCGCCGTGTCTTGCTGTTCGGACGAGGGCACGGAGACCGCGACGAGCATTCCCGACCGGCGGGGCGGCTCGTTGCGCCGAAGTTCTTCGTGGCCGCTTTGCGTTTCAGGATTATTGTCGTCGGTGTTACTCAGTGCGCCATAGAGTGAGCCGACGTAGGCCCCCACGCCCGCACCGGCGGCGGGCGCGACCGGGCCGAGTACCGGCAACGTGGCAATTCCCACCGCGACGCCGATAGCCCCGCCGAAAGCGGCTCCAGAAGCGGCGCCGGCTGCGGCGTTTTCAGTTCCCGGCGATTCGTCTTCATCACCGCCGATTGGATACAGATCGTGCTGACCTGGCGGATTCACAAAAAAGGTAGTCATCTGGTCAGCGCCAAACCCTGCGCCCAGCAGATCAGACCACGCCCGCCGCGCATCGTCCTGGTGTTGGAAGTTACCGGTGATGATG
>JACPTJ010000161.1 GCA_016192835.1 Betaproteobacteria bacterium | reverse complement strand
GTCCTGCATTATCTGAACCCCTTTTTCGCTGGCATCGGCGGCGAAGAGTGCAATGACCGGGGACCACAAGTAGAACCAGGCAGCCGTGGTCCCGGCCGGCTGCTCGACCAAGTCCTCGGAATCAGGGGCAAGGTCGTTGCCACGCTGATCTGCGGCGACAACTTCTTCACGGGTCACGAGAGCGAGGTTACTGCGGCGCTGGCTGGGGCCGTGAAGGCGTACAGCATCGACCTCATTATCGCCGGTCCCGCGTTCAGCGCGGGACGCTACGGTTTGGCATGCGGTTCCTTGTGCCAGTTTGCGAGCGAGCAACTCGGTCTGCCGGCGGTGACGGCCATGTCCATGGAAAACCCCGGCACCGAGTTCCGTCGCAAAAAAGTCTATATTCTCCCCACCGGCGAATCGGTCAAATCCATGGGGGAAGTGATTCCCCGCTTGGTGCAGTTTGGCGTCAGGCTCGCGCAGCGGCAACCGCTCGGACCTGCGGACGTCGAGGGATACCTCCCGCGCGGCATACGCTACAACGAGCGGGTCGGGAAGACCGCAGCCGAGCGTGCCGTCGACATGGTGCTCGCGAAAGTGCGGGGCGAGCCCTATCAAACGGAAATCCGCCTCGAAGAACAGGAAAGAGTCATGCCGCCGGCGCCGCTCGGACCGCTGGATCAGGCCGTGGTCGCGATCGTGACCGAAATGGGTTTTCTTCCCCACGGGAATCCCGACCGCATCGCGAGTTCCCGGAACAAGGTATGGGGCCGTTACAGCGTCGCCGGTATGAACAGTGTCTCGTCCGATCAATTCATGTACATCCACGGCGGGTATAACACGCAGAACGTGGATCGGGATCCCAACCGCGGCGTGCCTGTCGATGCCCTGCGGGACATGGAGCGTGAAGGGCGGATCAAACAACTCGTCGACGAAGTCTTCAGTACTTGCGGCAACGGCGGTGCGCTGACTGAAATGAAGCGCATCGGGCAGGAGATGGCGCGGGAAGTGAAGCGGCGCGGAGCGACCGCCGTCATCATACCCGCGACCTGAGGGACCGGAACGCGTAGCGGCGCTACGCTGGCGAAGGAAATAGAGCGCGCAGGTATGCCGGCCGTCGTGGTCACCTGTCTTCAGGATGTGGCGGTGCAGGTCGGGGCCAATCATATCCTCCGGCCGCATCGCAGTACCTTTCATAGCCCGTTTGGTGTACCGGATTTCGACCCGGATCGTGAGCGGGTGTGGCGCCGCGGCGCCGTGGAGGCTGCACTCCAGTCGCTGCAGCAACCGGTTGATGGTCCTCAGGTATTCGAGTATTGACTGCCATTCGCGACGACTGGTGTTCATTTTTTTGCTTCGGGTGATTAGAGGAGGAGGAACCATGCGTTTGCTCGTTATTATCGCGGCGCTGTGCGTGTTGCTTGATGCGGGAGTATCCGTGGCTGCAAGCGATTACCCCACCCGGCCCGTCAAGGTCGTTTCACCTTATGCGCCAGGCGGTGGACTCGATGTAGTCGGCCGGCCTCTGCTAAAAAAACTTAGTGAAGCACTGCAGCAGCAGTTCATTCTCGAAAACCGGCCCGGCGCGGGTACTACGATCGGTTCCGCTTATGTCGCGAGATCGGCACCCGACGGCTATACCTTGCTGCTCACACTTCGTGCGCTCTCGATCAGTCCCAGTATTTATAAGAACTTACCCTTCGATCCGGAGAAAGACCTTGAACCGATCTCGCTCGTCACCCGCTCCGGCGATATTCTTTGCGTTCATCCCTCGGTGCCCGTGCGGAATCTCAAGCAACTGATTGCTTATGCACGAACGCATCCAGGGAAACTGAACTATTCCAGCTCCGGAACCGGCAGCGACCTGCATCTCACCATGGCGATGTTCCAGGAGGTTGCGGGGATAAAAATGACTCATATACCTTTTGGAGGTGGAGGCCCCGCGTTGACGGCGCTCATGAGCGGGCACGTGGATGCGATGCTCGTGCCCGGTTCATTCGGTTTCCCTTTCATCAAGGCCGGCAAAGTACGGCCGCTCGCCATTGATGAGCCTTCCCGATCGTCCAACCTTCCCCATGTTCCCACTTTCAAAGAAGAAGGCTTCGATGCAATATCAGGCAGTTGGTCTGCGCTTTTTGCTCCCAAAGGCACCCCGCGTGAGATCATTATGAAGCTCAATGCAGAGGTCGGACGCGCCCTGGAGAATAGTGAAATGCGCAGTTTCTATCTCGAGCGATTTCTTGTTCCTTTGGCGGGAACACCCGAGACCCTGGCCGAATGGCTGCGCAACGATGTTGCAAGGTGGCGAAAGGTGGTACAGAACGTCGGGATCGTACCGCAATAGGAGAATCCGCTTGGACTCACGCAAGGCACCCAATCCGGACCGTTCCAGCGCCCTTATCTGCCTCGCGTTTGCGGCGGCCGTCGGAATCGAAGCGTATCGGCTCGGGTTAGGAACGTTGGGCAGGCCGGGCCCGGGCCTGACACCTTTGTTTTACGCGTCCGTCCTGGGTTTGCTATCCATACTCCTGTTCATCCGTTCGCGAGGCGGGCCGATCCAGCCCGCCATCGTCGTTCCGTGGCGATCCGTCGTCTCGATCCTGGCTATTCTGCTTGCATATGCCTTGACCATTGAGTGGCTGGGATATGTCACTTGCACTTTCTTTGCCATGGTTCTGTTACTGCAGATAGCAGCAGTACACCGAATCAAATCGATCCTTTTCGCCGGGATCGCCACTGCGTTGGTTCACCTGGTGTTTGTGCGCTGGCTCCTGGTCCCTCTGCCCATCGGTTCGATATTTCCCTGATCGATGGAAGTCTTTCAGTATCTCGGTCACGGATTTGCGGTTGCCCTGGAGCCGATGAATCTGCTTTATGGGTTTGTCGGCGTGTTGGTCGGGACATTGATTGGCGTTCTTCCCGGCATCGGTCCTCCGGGCGCGCTGGGGATTCTTCTGCCCGCTTCGTACTATCTGCCACCCGTTTCTTCCATGATCATGCTCTCGGGTATCTATTACGGGGCGATGTACGGAGGATCGACCGCATCGATACTTGTGAATATACCTGGCGAAGCCGCCTCGGTAGTAACGTGTCTCGATGGCTACCAAATGGCGCGGCAGGGACGGGCCGGGCCGGCCCTCGGCATTGCAGCATTCGGTTCATTTATTGCCGGCACGCTGGGAATTTGTGGGCTGATCATCTTGGCGCCGCCACTCGCATCTTTCGCATTGCGCTTTGGGCCGCCGGAATACTTCGCTCTAATGGTTTCCGGGCTGGTCGTACTTTCTTACCTGACTTACGGTACGGTGATCAAGAGTTTGATGATGGCGGCCATCGGCCTGATCCTGGGCGCAGTGGGCAACGACACGATTACCGGGGTGGCGCGGTACACCTTCAACACGACTGTGCTCTCGGATGGCATCGGCTTCATTCCAGTGGTGATGGGACTGTTTGGCGTTGCGGAGGTACTCGCCAGCATCAAAGAGCAGGCACGGGACGTTTTCAAGACATCCGTGCGGGATCTTCTGCCCAGCAAAAAAGATTGGCAGGAATCGGCTGGCGCGATCGCCCGGGGTTCGGGAATGGGATTCCTGCTCGGCGTGCTTCCCGGCGGCGGAGCAGTGCTCGCTTCTTTTGTGTCTTACGCGTTAGAAAAGCGGATCAGCCGCAATCCCGAAAATTTCGGCAAGGGGGCAATCGCGGGCGTAGCGGGACCGGAAGCGGCCAACAATGCGGCTTCCAGCGGCGCTTTCATACCGCTGCTTTCGCTCGGCATTCCGTCGAATGCGGCCACTGCAATCTTGCTGGGTGCACTGCTCATTCACGGAATTCAACCTGGCCCGCTTCTCATGCGTAACGAACCGAGCCTCTTTTGGGGAGTCATTGCCAGCATGTATATCGGCAATGTCATGCTGCTCATTCTGAATCTTCCGCTAATCGGGCTCTGGATCAAGCTTCTCAAAGTTCCCTACCGGCTGCTTTTCCCCGTGATTCTTCTATTCTGCCTGCTCGGTGTGTACAGCGTGAATTCGAGCGCCGCGGAAGTGGTGATCATGGTCATCTTCGGCCTGATCGGTTATCTGCTGCGTCAGTACGGATTTGACCCGACGCCGCTGGTCCTCGCCCTGGTCCTGGGGCCCATGCTCGAGGTGAATTTCCGCCAGTCGCTCATCCTGAGTCATGGTGACCTGACGGTTTTCTTTCGCCATCCGATCTCCGCGGCCTTGCTCTTGACGGCTGCCGTACTGTTACTCTACCCTCTAATGGTCGACTACCTGAAAAGAAAGAGGAGGATCGCAAATGCGTAAGTCCATTTTGCTGGCAGTTACCCTGCTGTTCTCAGCGGTCGGACCAGCGGCCACCGCCGCGAATTATCCAGAACGTCAGATTATTCTGGTTATTCCCACGGCACCTGGCGGGTCAGCTTCTCTATCCGGCCAGATTCTCGCCGAATTCTTGAAAAGGCAGCTCAAGCAACCGGTGACCATCAACTATAAGCCCGGAGCCGCACAAGCGACGGGCACCGAACAGGTACTCAAGGGCCGCCCGGACGGCTACACCATGGGTTACTCCTTCGAGCCGGACCTTGCCTCCAAAATCGTTCTCGACGGGAAAACGCTTGCCTTCGGCAAGGATGATTTTGTACACCTCGGCGCTACAGCCTTTGCTCCGTATCTGCTATGGGTGAAAAGCGACTCTCCCTGGAAAACGTTCGATGAGCTCGTCAGCTATGGTCGCAACAAGGAACTGTCTTTCAGCTCGGCGGGTATCGGCGCGATGAACCAAATCTACGTGGAAGTCATTGCCCGCAAGACCGGCATCAAGATCAATCACGTCCCATTTGCCGGAGGAGGACCGGCCACGGTAGCGCTCCTTGGCGGACATGTGAACATGGCGGTCGGTTCATTCGGCCGCATGAAACAGTACCTCGATTCGGGTATGCTACGGCCGGTCGTGGTGCTCGCGAAGGAGCGGATACCAGAGGCTAAAGACGTGCCGACCGCCAGAGAAAAAGGGTTTGACGTTGAAGGGTATGTCTATCACCGCCTCTTTGCTCCGAAGGGTTTGCCGCAGAATGTTATCGCCACGCTCACCGCTGCTTTCGAAAAGGCCGTCACCGATCCCGAGTTTCAGTCGGCTCTCGCCAAGGCCGGCTTTGAACCCCGTTTCGTGAATGCGCAGGCAACCAGGAACATGTGGGAAGCAGACTTTAAAGTCGTCGAAGCAGTTCTCTCCGAAGGCGGTCAGAAGAAATAGCATGATGACGCTCGACCTTGCTTCCTTTCCGGTGCGCCGTGCGCGGTTCGGGATGGACACGCGATACCGGGACGGCGAGCTCATCGTCGGCCACGATGCAGTGCGCGCGCTCGTTTTGCAGGATGCGCGAATCAAGGACGTCCGCCTGGAGCTGGTTCATCCAGGGGACTCGGCGCGCGTCATACGCGTGCTCGATGCGATCGAGCCCCTGACGAAGGTTCAGGGGCCGTCCTGCACGTTTCCCGGATTCAACGGCCCACCGCGAACTTGCGGCTCGGGCCGCACGCACCGCCTGGAAGGTTTCACGGTAATGCAGGTCACGGATTTTCCGTACCCGGCAAGCGGCGTGCAGGCTTTTGAAGAGGGTATCGTGGAAATGTCGGGCCCGGGAGCGGAATACTGTTCCGCCTCGGATCGAGTCAATCTTCTGCTCGTGCTCACGCCCGGCGCAGTGTCGAATAACATTGAATACGACGATGCCGTGCGCCGGGCGTCCCTGCGCGTGGCCGACTTCCTCGCTCAAGCGACGCGGGAAATGACGCCGCCAAAGCTCGAAACTTTCAATCTGAGTGAGGATACACCGGGGCTGCCCCGGATCGTGTGGATCCACCAGGTCCGGTCCCAGGGACCGATGATACAGACTTTCCTGTACGGTCATGAAATGAGCGGATCTGTGCCGACCGTGCTCCATCCCAACGAGATGCTGGACGGCGCGCTGGTCGGCGGAAATTACAAGATTGGGACCCGGACGCCCACCTATCGGCATACCTGGCATCCGTCGCTCGCGGCTCTTTATCAGCGGCACGGCAAGGATATCAACTTCGCGGGTGTGATTATCGCCCGCGGGCATCACGAAAACGAGTTCCTCAAGGAACGCTCGGCCCAGATCGCCGCCAAGCTGGCGGTGATGCTGCGCGCGAATGGGGCGCTGTGCACCTACGAGGCAACCGGCAACACGCACATCGACTTCATGCTCATCGTGCAGGCGCTCGAACAAGCGGGTATCCCGACCGGTGCAGTCGTCCATGAATATGGCGGTCCCGAGGGCAAGGATATCTCGCTCGTCGATTTTGTTCCGGAGGCCGTCGCGCTGGCAAGCAGCGGCGGCATCGACCGCCGTCTCACGCTGCCTGCGGTGGAAAAACTTATTGGTGGCACTCGTCTCGCCCACCGGGGCGAGGAAGCTCAAGGCGAGTTGAATCTACCGCTGCAGGAGCTTTACGCCGTTACCGTTGAAATGAACGCGCGCGGCCACCGCGCGCAGGAGTATTGAACATGCGGATCGTTCATTATATGAATCAGTTCTTCGCCGGCATCGGGGGCGAAGACCAGGCAGATACGCCGCCGCAGTCTAAACCGGGGAGTATCGGCCCCGGCCGGCTCCTGCAACAGCTTCTGGCGAGCGACGCTGAAGTGATCGGCACGGTGATCTGCGGTGACGGGCTTTTTGCCGACCGTATGGAAGAGACGGCCCCGGCGGTGCTGCGGCTGATTGCGGAATTGAAACCCGATGTCGTGATCGCCGGCCCCGCGTTTAATGCGGGCCGATACGGACTCGC
This sequence comes from Betaproteobacteria bacterium, assembly GCA_016192835.1. GTDB lineage: Bacteria > Pseudomonadota > Gammaproteobacteria > Burkholderiales > SG8-41 > PALSA-1004. The sequence goes on along the minus strand of JACPTJ010000161.1, from coordinate 29,493 downwards.
GTGCGGCCGCGTATGCGCGGATGTGGAGCAAAAACTGAAGATTCCGGCGGTTGCGGGCATGTACCCGGAGAACGCCGCCGTTGCAGTGTACGGCAGTGCCGTTCTCATCGTGCCGACTGCGGCATCGGCCCTAGGAATGAAAGAGGCCATGAATGCCATTGCGCGCCTGGCGCTCAAGCTGGGACGAGCGGAAATTCTGGGACCCGCGGCGGTCGAGGGATATCTTCCGCGCGGCCCGCGCAGGAACACGCGCGTCGGAACGTCCGCGAGCGAACGAGCGCTGGATCTTTTGCTCAAACGTCTGAAGGGCGAGGCCTTTGCGACCGAGGTTCCGCTCCCGCGGTATGAAGCAATTACGCCTCCCGCCCCGGTTGCCGACCCGGCGCGCGTGCGCGTGGCGCTGGTCACTGAAAGCGGGTTGGTGCCCAAAGGTAATCCCGGGCGGCTGGAATGGGTGCGCGCTTCGCGCTGGCTCAAGTACAGCATTGCGGGCAAAGACCGGCTCGAGCAGGGAGAATACGAGGTGGTCCACAGTGGCTACGATGCCGCTTTTGCGCTCGATGATCCGAACCGGCTCGTCCCCGTTGATGCCGCGCGGCAGTTGGCGCGTCGCGGAGAAATCGGTTCGCTGCTGGACACGTATTACGTCACCTGCGGGAATCACGGCATCCTGAACGAGATGGCGCAGTATTCGAAAGACATTGCTGCTGAACTGAAGGCACAAGACGTGGGGGCGGTCCTGCTCGTGGCCACTTGAGGGTCTGGCACTCGTAGCGGCGCTACGATGGCTAAGGAAGTGGAAAGGGCGGGAATTCCCACGGTACTGATTACGAGCCTTTCGACGGTCGCATTGAAGGTCGGCGCCAATCGCGTGCTCCAGGGAAAACGATTCAGTCATCCCTGCGGCAATCCGGCGCTTGAGGCGCAGGACGAGCAGAAATGGCGGCTTGAGCTGCTCAGGGCGGCGCTGCGCGCACTCGCCACGCCGGTTACGAAGCCGACGCTTTTCGAATCCGCCGCGTAGGACAATTTTCACCTTCATCCACCCTACGAGATGGGTCGGCATATCTCCGCAGCGAGAGTCCGCATGCTGAGCCGGCAAAGACCGCAAGTTCCAAGCGTTTATTGAATGCACTACAATAGATCGTTTCTTAACGAAAGGACGAGCATGGAAAACTGGATCCGGGGAAAGAGCGCCATCGTCATTGGCGAACGCGATGGCGTGCAGGGACCGTCGATTGCACAATGCGTGGAGGCTGCAGGCGGAAAGGTCGTTTACGCCGTCACCGAATGTTTTGTCTGAACCGCCGCCGGAACGATGGACCCGGAAAGCCAGCGTAACATCAAGCGAATCGCGGAAAGTGACGGCCTGTCCAAAGATCAAATCATCGTTGTCCTGGGTGCCAGCGACATCGAGGGTGCGGAGATCTCGGCGGAAACCGTAACGTTTGGCGATCCGAGCTACACCGGTCCATTGGCAGGAGTCCCGTTGGGCCTCCCCGTCTACCATATTCTGGAACCCGAGCTCAGGCAGTTCATTCCCGAGCCCGTTTACGAAGAGAACATCGGCATCTGGACCATGGCTGCCGATACCGAAGAAATCGGCAAGCGTTTCAAAGCCATTCGGGAAAAAGTGGCCAAAGGCTAGGGAGGAAATCCATGCTGGAGGTGGATAGCGGTACGTTTGCCGAGGAAGTCCTGCAATCGGAAAAACCGGTGGTGGTCGATTTCTGGGGGCCGCGCTGTGCGCCGTGTCTCGCTTTGATGCCACAAGTGGAAAAGCTCGAGGCATCCTGTGCTGACACGATCAAATTCGTCAAAGTGGACGCCTCCAGGAACCGGCGCCTTTGTCTGGAGCTCAAGGTGATGGGCTTGCCGACGTACCTTTTTTATAAGAACGGCGAGGGCGTGGCGAGGCTTACCGGCGGGGAAATCAGGATCCAGGACATCGAGGAGCAGGTCAAAAAAGTCGTGTGAACGGCACGGTTACGTAAATAATAATGATGCGCCAGCACAGGGAAGTCATTGGTGAGACTCGAGCTTAATATAGTACATATCACAAAGACTCGATTTGCCGATGCAACAGCGGTACGCAATGGCATCCTCTCCGTCAACCGGCAGGAGCTTGAGGATCTGGTCAAACAAGACACGCGACTCGCGGACGTCGCAATCGAACTGGCAAACCCCGGTGACAAATGCCGCATCGTGAACGTCGTGGATGTCATTGAGCCAAGGGCCCGGACCGCAGAGAGCGGCCCTGATTTTCCTGGCGCGGTGGGTATGCAAGGCACGGCAGGTCACGGAACCACGTGCGTGCTGCGTGGCGCCGCGGTGCTCATCAATGATTACAACATCGGCGGACGCCAATATCAGCGCCCGGACGAGGGCATAATCGACATGTGGGGCCCCGGCGCGGAAGTCGGCCCTTACGGCAGAACATGCAATGTGATCGTCCTGGCCTCCTCGGCGAACGGTACGAGCATCGACGAATATTGTGTCGCCCTGAAGATTGCCGGACTGAAGACGGCAGTCTACCTCGCTAAAGCAGGCGCCGATTTGACGCCGGATGAGGTGGAGATTTATGACATCCCACCGATCCGGGACACTGCTGAAGACATGCAGGATCTGCCGAGAGTAGCCTACATCTGCCAGGTGTTCACTAACCAGCGCGTACCATTGCCGGGGGATCCCGTCCTTTACGGTCACCATATCGAGAAAATAGTCCCCACCATCCTTCACCCCAATGAGCTCTTCGATGGAGCGGTCACCGATCCCTACCGGGGGTACGCTGCAACATACGTCATTCAAAACCACCCGATGATCAAGGAGCTTTATCAAAACCACGGAAAAACTCTGTACTTCGCCGGTGTCATCATCAGCAATGCCCCGAACAACGCTCCCGAGTATGAAAGAACCGCTAATGTAGCGGCGAACCTGGCGAAATGGATCCTCGGAGTGGATGGCGCCGTACTGACCAAGATCGGGGGAGGCGCTCCAGAGTTGACCATGGCGCTGACGGCACAAAGGTGCGAGGAACTCGGGATCAAGACGGCTCTCGCCCTTATGCATCAGGGCATAGATGAGAGTGAGGTCACTCTGAAAGCCAGCACTGTTTTCAGCAACGTTCCGCACGTCGATGCCATGGTGAGTATGGGTGCCTCCACCGCAAGCCCAATGCTCACACTGCCGCCTGCGGAAAAGGTCGTTGGCATGGCAGATGGCTCGCAGACAGGAAAAGAGTTGCGAAGGCCGGCAAGTGACATTAAAGGCTCGTTCAGCCAGTTGGGCGATTCGCGACTGATGGCGGTCCGGTATTAGGAGTGCCTAACCTGAGGAGACATGATGGCGTCGAAAAAACTGAGGGTCGTGCATTATCTGAACCAGTTTTTTGGTGGTTTGGGGGGTGAGGATCAGGCACATCGGGGGCCTCAGATTGTTGACGGTCCCACGGGTCCGGGCAGGGCCATTCAGAGCCTGCTTGCAGAAAAAGGCGAGGTCGTAGCCACCGCTATTTGCGGAGACGATTATTTCGGAGAAAGAATCGACGGGGCCGCCGATGAAATCGTGCAGTTAATCCGCCGCTATGATCCGGATATCGTTATAGCCGGGCCGGCATTCGAGGCCGGGCGCTACGGGGTTGCCTGTGGCGCGATATGCAAGAAAGTGCAGGAGGCGCTCAACATCCCGGCCGTGACCGGCATGTATGGCGAGAACCCCGGCGTCGATCTGTTTCATAAAGACGTCTACATAGTGCAAACCGGGGATTCGGTCAGGACCATGGATGAGGCGATCACCAGAATGGTAAACCTCGCCATGAAGCAGGCTGCCGGACACAAGATAGGCAAACCAGCAGAAGAAGGCTACTTTCCGCGCGGCATCCTGGTCAACGAGGAATCTGACCGCAGTGGCGCTGCGAGGGCGGTTGCCATGTTGCTCGATAAGCTGAAAGGGCAACCATTCGAACCGGAGGTACTTCAGCCCACGCACTACCCGGTAGCGCCGGCCCCCGGAATAAAAGACATCGGCTCTTCCACCATCGCCCTGGTTACTGATGGGGGTTTGGTACCTGCCGGAAACCCTGACGGAATTGAATCAAAGAACGCCACTCGATTCGGCGGATATGGTTTCAAAGACATCGACTCCCTGGCCGCAGCTGACTATGACGTGAATCATAGTGGCTACGCAACCGTCTTCGCCCGCCAGAATCCGAACCGCCTGATTCCCGTCGATGCGATGCGGGAGATCGAACGCGAGAAGGGGATCGGCAAGTTGCACGAGCGTTTTTACAGCACCACGGGCGTGGCGACGAGGCTGGAGATGGCCCGCAAGATGGGACGGGCCATTGCCGCGGAACTCAAGTCCGAGGGTGTGTCCGGTGCCATCCTTACCTCAACATGAGGAACGAGCACGCGCTGCGGTGCAGCGCTCGCCAAGGAGATAGAACGAGTCGGCATACCGACCGTTCAAGTAACCGCCATGACATCGGTTGCATTGATGGTCGGGGCTCCCCGGGTGGTACAAGGCGTGAAAATAATCAATCCCATGGGCAACGAGGAGATGAATCCCGAGGCCGAGAAACTGCTGCGTCGCGATATCGCAACCGGTGCACTGAATGCCTTGCAGGCCGAGGTAAACGAGCCGACGCTATTCGATCGTCATAAGGCATAAGGCGGAGGGCGCATGTCCGTCGTTGTCAAGGAATGCGCGTTCGTGCTGGTGAACGTTCCGGACTTCGTGCGCTACGGCTCGAAACCGATGCGCGACCTGGAAGAGAACCCGGCGTTGCTGCCTGACATTGAACGCGCGCTGCGAACGTTCGAGCAGGTGATCGGGTACGGCCCAAACCAGGTCTTCGTCGGCAACCTGCGCCCTGACGATTTGCACGATCTTCCGCAGCCCTGGTACACCAATCTGCTGAACGCGGCCGGGCGGCAGGGTCCTTTCGGCGAAATCATGCCGGAAGAGGAATTTTACGGATGGCTCAAAATCGCCGACGCGTTCGACATCGTGGCGCTGGAGCAATCCTTTGTCGATCGTATCCGCGATGCGGTGGCACAGCATCCATTCATCAGCAGCGAAGAAATCAAGAAGCTTGGCACTGGAATTTCAGCCGGGCAGAACCAAAAAATCCTCGAAGAAGGTTTTGCCTTGCCTTTGTATTACCGGGGCGAAGTGATTGGATCTCTCAGGAGCGCTCACGATAAGGATGACGCTCTCAAGGCAGAGGTCCTGATGGAGAACCTGCTCGCGAAAGCTTCGGGCGCGTTGGTGATGCGTCATCTCATGAAGCGGGCAGGCATCAAACCGCAGGAAGTCGATTTCATCCTCGAATGCTCGGAAACCGCGATTGGCGACCGCTACAATCGCGGCGGCGGCAGCTTGTCAAAAGCCGTCGGCGAGATGTGTCGATGCCAGAACGCGACGGGACACGACGTGCGCGCGTTCTGCGCTTCGCCCATTTATGCCATCGTCGAAGCGGCGGCACTCGTCGAAGCGGGTATTTACCGCAATGTCGTGGTCGTAGGCGGCGGTTGCCAGGCGAAGATCGGCATGAAATACGCCGCTCATCTGAAGCACAACATGCCGATTCTCGAAGATGTGCTGGGGGGAATCGCCTTGCTGATTACCCGGGACGACGGCGTGAGTCCCCGGATTCGGCTCGACTCGGTGGGCAAACACGATATCGGCGCCGGTTCCTCACAGCAGGCGATTATGACCGCTTTGGTCGTGAAGCCGCTGGCCCGGATCGGCATGAAGATGATGGATATCGACAAGTACGCGACCGAACTGCACAACCCGGAGGTCACACTTCCGTCGGGCAGCGGCAACACCCCCTATACCAATTACAGGATCATGGCGTCGCTCGCGGCGCTCAACCACGAAATCGAAAAAACGGAAATCGAAAAGTTCGTCAAAGAACGCGGCATGCCGGGTTTTTCTCCGACGCAGGGGCATGTGCCGGCGGCGGTCCCTTTTTTGGGGCATGCGCTGGCGGACATGAAACAGGGAACCATGAAACGCGCGATGTTCGTCGCAAAAGGCAGCCTGTTTCTGGGCCGCATGTCGCAGTTATCTGATGGAATGTCTTTCGTGCTTGAAGCCAATCCCGGGCCGGAGCAGCGCTAAGAACGCGCTTTGACGCTGGAACATTGCGCTATGCGGCCGCGGCGGCACCGGCTACGCTCGGTGACACGAACTTTCCAAGCCAGCGGCCGCGCAGAATAAGGTTCTCCTGCCACACCGCTTCGAAGCTGGCGACCGTGGATTCCTTCACCGCCGGTGCGGCGAGCAGCGCATCGCGCCACGCGGCGAGGTGCGGAAATTTCTCGATGACGCCGAGCGGCCGCAATCTGTCCATGAAGGTATAGCGCTGCAGAAATGGTGCGTAGGCGGCGTCGACCAGCGAGAATTTCGGTCCGTTGAAATACGGGCCGGAATTGCCGCGCTTCACGAGCGCTTCGTCGAGCTTGCCGAACGGCCCGGCGATCTTGGCTGCGCGCGCGCCGAACTCCTCTTCCGAATCGGCGTATGCGGTATTGGATACCGCGCTCGCGAAGGTCGGCACGTAATCGGTCCACGCGCGGTTGCGCGCGCGTGCGATCGGGTCTTCGGGGTGCAGCCGCGGCGCCGCGGTTTCGTCCAGGTACTCCGCAATCGCGTTCGATTCGAACAACGCGTCAGTGCCGTCGATTCTCAGCACCGGCACCTTGGAATGCGGCGAAATGGCGAGGAACCAGTCCGGCCGGTTATCGCGGTCGATGTAAGTGATGTCGTAGGGAACGTGCTTCGCCTGCAGCACGATCGCGGCGCGCTGCACCCACGGGCAGGTCTTGAAGCTGCAAAGCATGAAACGGGATGCCATGAAACCTCCTTACACAGGCCGCGACGACGGTGCCGAACGCCTCGACACCCTGCCGGTTGCGGATCACAATATTTTAACGCACATTTCAACCTGGGGCGTGAGCCTGGCAGCGACTTGCTTTGCGCCACAGCGCTGCTCAATGATCATCGAGCCTGGCCGCGAGATCGGCGTCGAAAACGCCATCGATGAGCACGAATGCAATATCGCACGGGGCATTCGAGCGGTTGCTCCACGCGTGATTGGTCCCGCACTGGATCAGCACGTCGCCCGCCTTCAGCAGCACCTCGCTGTCATCGAGCACGCAGTAGATCTCGCCCGCGAGAACGAGGGCGTAATCGATCGTCTGCGTGCGGTGCATCAATGGATGGCGCCCCGACTTGCCGAAAGTCGAGGCCTGCTCGTTGCCGAGCGCAGCGAACACCTGCTTCGACTGCTCCGGGCTCATGCGGCGAACGTCCTCGGTCTCCGGCATGACCCGGTTGATGCGGATCACCGTGCCGTGCTGCGTCGGCAACTGCCGCCGCGGCCCCAGCGTGGGCTCCTCGGGCTTCGCGACGATAGGCGCGGGCATGGCGTCGGTGCGCCAGATGTCGGTGGAAACGTAGCCCGGGCGCTGCGGATTGGTGATCACCAGCGGCGGCGTGCCGTCTGAAATAACGATAGATTTGCCCTGTTGGTCGTGACCAATGACTACGCGTCGAACCATGACTTGCTCCTCTTGGCGGCGGGGTGAAAGGGGACAGACCACTAAGCCGACTGCCTTAGATTCTTAGTGGTCTGTCCCCCTATTTTTGCGGTGGATCTAGGTTCTCGATCCGCCCTGAAAGGGCGCGAAGCGCACGGAGAAGAGCGGTATGCGTTCCGAGCTCCCGTCAGGATGCTTGATCGCCAACGTCAGCATCTGCGGGCCGCCGGCGGGTCCCAGCGGAATCACCATGCGGCCGCCGGACCTGAGTTGTTGCCACAGTGCCCCTGGAATCTCCTCGACCGATTCCTTGATGAGCATTGCGTCGTAAGGGGCGTTTTCCTTCCAGCCGTTGTAGCCGTCGGCGAGATGCAGAGCGACGTTGCCGTAGCCGAGGGCAGGCAGCAACCGTTTCGCGATATTCAGCAGCGGCTCGACGATCTCCACGCTGAACACCCGCATCCCCAGTTCCGCCAGGATCGCCGCCTGATAGCCGGTGTCGGTGCCGGTCTCGAACACGCGATCGCCCGGCTTCAGCTCCAGCGCCTGCGTCATGAGCGCAAGCAGCGAAGGCTGCGTCAGGTTCTGGTCGTAGCCGAGCGGCAGCGGCGTATTCATATACGCGTACGGAACGAGGGGCGGCGGCACGAACCGGTGGCGCGGCACTTTCGCGAAGGCGTCGAGCACGCGCCGGTCGATCGCGGGGATACCGGTCACTGCCCCGAGCGCCGCCGTGATGTTCTCGATCTGCCGTACCATTCCGCGCCGCCGCGAAGTCCGGTTCCTGGGCACGCGTGGACGCGGCGTGGACCACGGCCAACGCTGCGATCAGGAGCGCGAAGCTTTGGGTACGGACCATCGTTCGGTGTGTAAATTGTAAATAGTTGTAAATAGTGTAAATAGGGTCAGTGTAACTTTTTCTCAGCCGAACGGTTTGCCGTGCAGCATTACGCATGCGCCGCGGAAAAGTTACACTGACCCTATTTACCTCAACCGTGCACACGCGGGAAATTATCAACGCACGACGAAGAACTCGCGTGCGATGAGCTGGGACGAATCGGTGCGCAGATCCACCCGCCAGCGTCCCGGCGCCGGGGCGGGGCGCGAGGCCCAGGTCCGGAAACCCTCGCGCCGGCCGCCGACGACGAACGTCTCGATGACTCGCCCGACCGGCTCGCCGTCGCGGTACCACTCGAAGTAGATAGCCTGCCGATAACGCGCGGGCACCGCCACGGCGAACCAGACGTAGACCCGTTCGGTGCCGGCGGGAAAAACGTCGGCGGCGCCGACCAACGCCCGCGCCTGGACGGCGGTGCCGGTGCCCGAGGCCAAGCGGACGGCCGGAACGGGAGGCAGCACGGGCGCGGCCCACGGCACAAGGGCAGCCGACGCGACCGTGATCGCCACCACGGTGAGCCCGCGGCCGGCGCGACGCAGACGCATCCGTGGCATGACCGCGACGGCGACCATCAAAGCGGCGACGGCCGCCGACACGGTCAGGCTGATCCGCAGCGGGACGGCGACGACGGCGGCGGCCGGGACCAGCGTCGCGAACAGCACGACTGCGCTCCAGGTAGCGTGAACGATCGGCCGGTCCAGCACCCAGGCGCGCCAGCGGTAATCGAAGCACGAGAGAACCGCCATCCCAGCCAGCACGGCGGGGAATGCGACGTTCCACGATCCCGGAACGGCCGACGCCCACCACAGCGGCAGCAGATAGAACAGGACGTTCTGCCACAGGCCGACAACCAAACTGCCCGCTGCCGGCAGGGCCACGCGACGCCAGCGCGAGACGGAAGTGATCGAGCGCTCGGCGGAGTCGGGGGTAACAGCTACGGGGGCCAGGCGTCGCAGCGCCGCGGCCCCGATCCAGGCGAGCATCAGCACGCCGATGGCCACTGGGGCGAATCCCAGGCCACGGCGCACGTAGACCACGGCGGCGATGCCCAACGCCAGCGAGACCCAGGGGCCGTAACGTCGGTTCAGGCGCTCGAAGGACGGCATGGTACGTCGGGAGTACGGCAAGGTGCGTGGTTCAATAGGTCTCGGGCTGCTTCAGCTGCACGTTCATGCCGTCAGGGTAACCGTACGACACGGCGACGTCGACGCTCTTTTTTTTCCCGCAAATTTCGGAATGCGTGCGCGCCGCGCACGACAACCGACGGAAGCTTACGCGCTGGATTCCAGCGGAGAGCGTGACACTCTAACCTTGGATAACGCGATCCTCTGGTAGAACAACGCAGACGCTATCCGGACTTGGCGAGGTCCGACCCGAAAGACGCAAGTCGGTCGGCTCCGCGCTGCAGCACGTCGCGGTTGCGAACGTCCGACTATTTTTTCTTATCCGGTTTGTCGCCATCGTCATGCGGTTTGGCGGAAGGCGGTGAGCCGCGATCGTTGCCTGACGGACGTTGCACCCGCGCGTTCGCCGACGTCTGCGGCACGGGCTGACGCGACGCCGGAGCTTTGGCTTGCGGCGGCGCGCGAGGCTGCCGCTCGACGGCGGGTTGCGAAGGCGGCGCGCTCTGCCGGCCGCCGTCCGGCGCTTGATTGCCGCGCATGCGTGCCTGAGCGTCGGCGCCACGCACTTCAGGCCGTTTTTCCTGGCGGCTGCGCGCAGCCGGCGCCGGTGCCGGTTCGTGTCCGCGGAAATCGCGCCGGGCATCGGCCGCTGTTCCGGTAGGGGCGAATTTTTCGCGTACCGCCGCGACCCGATAGGGGGCGCCGCGGCGGTGCGCCGGATCGTGCCGCCATGCACCCGGAGCAACGTTCACGTTGCGCGTAACCCTGGTGTTCGTCACGTTGATCTCGCGGTTCACGATCACGGTCCGGTTGTTGTAGTAGTAGTTGTTCACGTGCACGACCCGCGCGTGGTGCTGGTGCCAGTCGAAAGCGCCGAAGAAGAATCCGACGGAAACGCCGATTCCGCTGCCCCACGCAAATCCCGCATATCCCGGGCGCACGTAATAGCCGGGCCACGGCGCCCAATAGACCGGCGGATATGCCGGCCACCACCACGGCCCGTAAACCACGAGCGGATCGTAATAGGGCACGTACACGACCTGCGGGCTTGCGGGTTCGATCACAATGACCCGCCCTTGCGAATCCACGCGGACCCGGTCGTTCGATCTCAAGTTGCCCGCGGCATACGCGCGTTGGCGCAGACTCTGAACCGTGTCCATGACTTGCGGCTCCTGCGCGAGGAATGCATCGCCGAGCCGTTCGGTCCATTCGAGCTTCTGGTCCATCATCGCCAGGATTTGCGGAAACGCGACGAGCGATTTGACGCTCGGGTCCCAGTCTTTGTCCGCAACCGCCCGCACCGCCTGATCGCCGTGGAGACCGCGGTGAGCTTGCGACCAGCGCGCGGCCTCGACGACCTCGAGCGGATAGGTTGACGCCATCAGAATTTGCGACAGCAGCGGATCCGGATAAAGCGCGATCGGCGCGAGCATCTGATCGAGTTCCTGCTGCGCGAATGCGGGCTTCGCGTAGTCCTGCCCGAATGCGGCCGGCTGCAACGCAACCAATGCCGAGAACAACAACGCGAGCAGTCTCGGCAGCGCGTATCGTTCAACAAGTGTTCTCATAAAACCTCCTCGGGCGGGCTGACCGCGCCGACGGTCCGTTGCGCACATCGACATTCGAGCGCGCGACCACGCGGTTGCGTCCGGCCCTTGTTGCTTTGACCCGATTGCGTTGGTAAGAATTTCCTCGAAAATAGTAACAATGTGTTACGGCGGGCTCTGCGAAATCCCCGCGCGCGGCAAGCGCCGCGGGGCCGGCCCTACGTCGCTACGAGCGGCATCCTGCCAGCCATGGCAACCAACGCAAATTCAAACGGTTATTTCATTCACTGTCGTCGATCGGCGACAAGTGACGCGGCGTTCCACTACACGCCGCGCTTATCAACATCCGGCTATTCGCTGCGCAGCGCCTCCAGCGGATCGAGATGCGCCGCGCGCCGCGCCGGCAGCACGCCGGCCGCCAATCCCACTGCCACCGCCACGAATTCCGCGAGCAGTGCATAGCTCCAGGGCGTATGCACGGGCAACGCCGGCAGCGCGAACTCGAGCAGCAGCGCGACCGCCCAGCCCAGCAGCAGTCCGGCCGTCCCGCCGATCGCCGCGAGCAGCGCGGCCTCACCCAGGAACAGCAGCAAAATGCGCCGCTGCGTCGCGCCCACCGCGCGCAGCAGGCCGATTTCCGAGGTGCGCTCGGCCACGGCGATGGTAAGGATGGTGAGTATGCCGACTCCGCCCACCACCAGCGAGATGCCGCCGATCGCCGCCACCGCAAAAGTGATCGCGTCGAGCACGGTGCCGAACACTTCGAGCATTTTCTGCTGCGGCGTGACCGTGAAGTCCTCGGCGCCATGGCGCGCGATGAGTATGCGCCTGATGCCCTGCTCGACTTCGGCGAGCGGCGCGGTGGGCTCGTAGGTGACGTGGATTTCCATCAAGCTCTCACGGTTGAACATCTCGAGCGCGCGAACCACGGGAATGAACACCGTATCGTCGAGATCGAAGCCCAGCACCTGGCCTTTGGATTGCATCACGCCGATGACGCGGTAGCGTTCGCCGCCGACGCGGATGCGGCTGCCAAGCGGGTTCTCGCTGCCGAAGAATTCCCGCGCCACCTTGGAGCCGAGCACGGCGAACGCGCGCGCGCTGCGCGGATCTTCCTGCGGCAGGAATTCGCCGCTCGCCACGCGCATCTTGAGCGCCTCGGCAAAATCGGGTCCCACGCCGTAGAGTGTGACGCGGCGGCTTTTGCCGAAATACTTCACGTCCGCGTTGCCCTGCACCACCGGGTTGCTCACCTGTACGTAGGGCGCGCGCTTGATCGCAAGCGCATCCTCGACGCTGAGCGGGCGCACGGTGTTCACCGCGCCGAGCGATGCGCCGTGAGTCTGGATGCGGCCCGGCGTGACGCTGATGAGGTTCGTGCCGAATTGGGTGAATTCGGCGATCACGAAGCGGTGCAAGCCCTCGCCGATTGAAGTGAGCAGGATCACCGCGGCGATGCCCACGGCAATGCCGAGCGAGGTGAGCACCGTGCGCAGCCGATGCGCCTTCAGCGAGCCGTAGGTGAAGCGCAGGAAATCGGCGGGCAGCATGGTCGGCCTATCGGCGCGACAGCGCCTGCACGGGATCGAGCCGGGCCGCGCGCCGCGCAGGCACGACCGTGAACAGCACCGCGGTGATCACCGCAGTCGCCGGCGCAGCGAGAAGCGCCCACCATGGCGCCTGAAACGGAATCGCCGGATAAAGCTGCAGCGCGACGTTGCGCGCAAGCTGACCGACAATGAGGCCAACCGCCGCGCCGCCGATCGCGAGCAGCACCGCCTCGGTGAGGAAAGCGAGCCGGATCTGGCGGCTGGTGGCGCCCAGCGCTTTCAGCAGCCCGATCTCGCGCCGGCGCTGCGTCACTGCGATCAGCATCACGTTCATGATCAGAATGCCGGCCACCGCGAGGCTGATCGCGGCGATCCCGGCCACCGCGAGAGTGAGCGCGCGCAGGATGCGGTCGAACGTGGCGAGCACCGCGTCCTGCGTGATCACCGTGACGTCGCGCTCGCCCTCGTGGCGCAGCCGGATGATTTCCTCGACATCCTCCTTCGCGTAGCGAATCTGTTCGCGGCTCTTCGCTTCCACCAGCACGCGGAACAGCGACTCAGTATTGAACAGCGCCTGCGCCGCGGCGAGCGGCACGATCACGATCTCGTCGGTGTTGAAGCCGAGCGACTCGCCCTGTCTCGCGAGCACACCGATGATGCGAAAACGGCGATCGCCGATGCGCAGCCATTCGCCCAGCGCCTGCCGCGTCCCGAATAATTCCGCCGCCACCTTGGTGCCGATCACGCACACCGGAACGCTTTGCCGCGGATCGCCTTCCGGCAGGAAGCGGCCCTGCGCCATTTCCATGCGGCGAATCTCGATGAAATCGGCGGTCGAGCCCAGCACCGGCGTCTCGCGGCGCCGCGCGCCGACGCGCACGTCGCCGGCGCCGACGATGAGCGGCGCGATGCGCCGGACCGCGTGGCTGCGCTTGAGCGCCAGCGCGTCCTCCAGCACCAGGTCGCGCGGCGTCTTGCCCACCAGCACGCCGGGCATGGCGCCCGCAGTTTCGCTGCGGCCGGGCAGGACGATGATGAGGTTGGTGCCGAGCGAGCCGAACTGGTTGACCACGTAGAGCCGCGCGCCTTCGCCCAGCGATGTCACCGCCACCACCGCCGCCACGCCGATCCCCATCGCGAGCAGGATCAGGAACGTGCGCCCGGGGTAACCGCGCACCACCTGCCAGGCGAAGTTGAGCAGATCTGACAGGCGCATCGCTTAGCCCCGCTCGTCCGCGACGACGGCGCCATCGATCATGCGCAGCCGCCGGTGGGCGCGCGAGCCGATCTCCGGATCGTGCGTCACGAGCAGCACGGTGCCGCCGTTGTGATGCACGCGCTCCAGCACCGCCATCACTTCCTGGCCGGTGTGACGATCGAGGTTCCCGGTCGGTTCGTCGGCAAGGACCACCGAAGGGCTCATCGCCATCGCGCGCGCGATGGCCACGCGCTGGCACTGGCCGCCGGAAAGCTGATCGGGACGATGCCGCGCGCGGTCCTCCAGCCCGTATTCCGCGAGCAGGCGATCCAGTCTCGGCTTGCGCGCGGCCGGGTCGATTCCCGCCAGCACCATCGGCAGTTCGATATTCTGCGCGGCGTTGAGGCGCGGCACGAGATGAAAAAACTGGAACACGAAACCGATCTTCTCGCGCCGCGCGCGCGCGAGCTCGTCGTCGTCAAGGCCGGTAACGTCGCGCCGGTCGAGTTCGTAAATGCCGGCGCTGGGGCGGTCGAGGAGCCCGATGACGTTGAGCAACGTCGATTTGCCCGAGCCCGACGGACCCATGATGGACAAGTACTCGCCCGCGGCGATTTCCAGGTTCACGCCGCGCAGGGCGTGGACCGCTTCTTCGCCCACGATAAAGGTGCGCTCGATGCCGGCAAGCCGAATCATTCCGGACGCGGTTTGGCCGCCGTTTTACTCTCCACCGCCGCGCGCGCGCCGGCTTTCACGCCCTCGCGCTCGAGCGAAGTCACGACCCGGTCGCCGCGCGCGAGACCCGCTTTCACCTCGGTGAACTCCCAGTTGGCGAGACCCGTTTCGATGCGCCGCTCCTCGAGTGTGTTGTTCGCGCCCAGCGCGAGCACGCGGTTGCCCGGCATGAGTGCCGTGGTCGGAATGCGCACCACGCCGTCACGGGAAGTGATCACCACTTCGATGTCCGCGCTGTAGCCGACGAGCAAATGCCTGGCCTCGCCGGGTGTGCCGAATTCGACTTCCACTTCCACGGTGCGCGCCTGCTTTTCCACCGCCAATACGTAGGGCGCGATACGGCGCAGCCTGCCGCTGAAATGCTTCCCGCGGTAGGCATCCAGCGTGATGCGGCCCGTCATGCCGACTTTCAACTGCGCCGCATCCACTTCGTCGATCGGCGCCGACACGTACAGGCAGGAATCGTCGATCAGGTCCACCGCCGGGAGCGTCGGAATTCCCGGCGGGGACGGCGTCAGGTATTCGCCCAGCTCGCCGTTCACTTCGGCAACGATGCCCGCGAACGGCGCGCGCAGCACGGTGCGGTCGGTGTCGGCACGCGCGGCCTGGATGCGCGCCTCGGCCTCCGCCACCTGGGCCCCCGTCGAATCGCAGCTCGCCTGCTTGGCGGCCGCATCGGCGGTCACGCGCTCAACGGCCTCCTGCGAGATGAAATTGCGCGCCCGCAACTCGCGCGAGCGGCCGGCGTCGCGCGCAGCGGCGGCGGCGAGTTCGCACACTTCGCGCACACGCGCCTTTGCCGTTTGCAATTGCTCGCGCGTGACCCGTTCGCGCGCGGCGAGATCGTCGTTCCAGAGCGTGAGCAGCACTTGCCCCGCGCGCACGCGGTCGCCTTCGCGCACATAGAGCTTCTCGATACGTCCGCCCGCCGGCGGCGCGAGCTTGGCGCGGCGGCACGCCGCAACGGAACCTGCGCGCGTGTTTGCTACCGTGTTCTCCACGCGGCCGGTGTCGGCCTCAGCCACCACTACCGTCACCGGCTTGGGACGCGTCGCGTACCAGACGGCAGCGGAAACGCCGGCTGCGACGACCACCAGAATGCCGAACCGCGTCAGCAGTCGGCGCGTTCGGCCAGACTCGTTGCGTGAATCAGCGGCGTTCATAGGCGTTGCTATACCGATCCCTGTGGCAAGTCACGGGAAATTGCAATTGACGTAGGGTGCGCTTGCGCACCATCCTGCAATCGGTGCGCAAGCGCACCCTACACTGAAATTGAACCCGATGAATCGCACGGGAATGCGGCAAGTCTACGCGAGCACAACTTGGACACGCAACAGTCGCGGGATCTGTTTCGCCCGACAGCATATGCACGGCCCTCAATAGGACTACGACGGCCCGATAACCCGCTGCGCCGGCGAGATACTTCGCGGCATGGACTTTGGCATATACTTCGTCGATACTCGAAACCAGCAGGTGAGTATGCAATGAAGATATGGTACCAAGCTTATAACGTTAGCGCCCGCTTGGATCCCAAGTGGCGTTACTTCGAGGAAGCGTGCGAAAGATACGTACCCAAGATCGCCAGGCCGGATACTGAAATACACTTCTCCTGGGTCGAGAAACGTGCGCCCAAAATGACCCTTTCCAAGTACATACAGTACATGCACGTGGGTCAGGTTATTGAGAGCGCGGTTCGGGCCGAGCGCGAGGGATTCGATGCTTTCGTTCTCGGTGGAATGCGTGACCTTGGCTACTCCGAACTCAGGGAAGCGGTCGACATCCCGGTGGTCTTCATGGGTGAGACCTCGTACCTGCTCGCGTGCCTGCTGGCCCCCAAATTCGCGCTGATCCACACCGACGAGGTGCCCCTGCAAGACGCGATGGCGCTGATCAAGAAGTACGGTCTCGACGATCGTTGTCTGCCCGGAGTACATATCGGCTACTCCCATACTGACCTTATCGCCGCCTGTGAAAGTGAACCGAAGCGCGTTATCTCTGAAGTCGAGGCCGCCGCCCGCATTGCAAACAAACAAGGCGGCGCAAGTCTGGTGACGGGATTTGCGGCACTCAGTGTTTTCCTGGCCGAACAAGGCATCAGGGAGATCGACGGCGTTCCAATTCTCGACAGCCAAGCGGCGGTGATCAAGGCGGCCGAAATGATGGTGGACTTCAGGAAACTCGGGATGCCCAAGCCCAAGAAGGGGCCGCTATTTGATCTCTCCCGGGAGGACATACAGACCGCTCGTAGACGATACGGTCTGGAGTAACCGGTAAGACTTGCTGACCGACACCCGGTGTCAGTCCGGCTTGATACCTATTTTCTTCATTACCCGGCCCCAGATCTCGATCCCTTTACGTATTTCCGCCAGGAACTGCTCCGAAGTACCCCCGGCGGGCGCCACACCGTCGATTGCGAGTCGTTCCTCCATGTCTTTGGTCTTGAGCGCCTTGTTCAGCTCCCCGTTGATCCGGCCGAGAACCGGCGGCGGTAACCCCTTCGGGCCGATCAGGCCATGCCATAGCACCACTTCGTAACCCTTCAGGCCTGACTCGATAACGGTCGGAATATCCGGCGCGGCCGGCGCGCGCTCGGGCGTGCTTACGGCGATTCCGCGCAACCGGCCGCTCTTTACCTGGGGCAGCGTCGAAGGCGCGCTTCCCCACAGCATCTGCACATGACCGGCGATGGTGTCGGTCAGCGCCGGCCCGTTGCCCCGGTAGGGGACGTGAACGATCTTGATGCCAGCCATGTCGAGAAACAACTCCATCGCCAGGTGGATGCCGCTGCCCGCGCCGCCCGACGCGAAGCTCATCTGGCCAGGCCGCGCTTTGGCCAGTGCGATGAGTTCCTTCACGTTCTTCACCGGAAGCGACGGATGCACCGCGAGCAGAAACGCCCCCCGGGAAAGCTGGATAATCGCGGTGATATCATTTGCCGCGTCGAACGTCAGCTTGTACATGCTCGGGCCCACCGTGTAACTGGGCGCGATCAATGTCAGCGTATAGCCATCCGCAGCCGCTTTGACGCCGAGTTCCGCGCCTACCGTCCCGCCAGCGCCCGGACGGTTCTCGACAATCACCGACTGCCCCATCGCGTCGGTCAGTTTTTGAGCTGCGATTCGCGCGATCAGGTCGCTGCCACCGCCCGGGGCGAACGGCACTATCAGGCGAATAGCCCGGTTCGGATAGCTCTGGCCGAGCGCGGGGTGCATGCTGCAGGTCACTACCGAGGTGATGATGCAAATCAGGATGCGTTTCACGGGACCTTTAGACACCAGCAACACATGGCGGGTGCTGCTCAACGCGCGGTGAAAACCGGGACGGACGACGATCATGTCAGCGCTCCTTTTGCGTGAGCCATGGACGTTGCGGCAAATCATGCAGTCTCCGGGCGCGCCAAGTCAAGCGTAGCGAAACGAAGTCGTGAAAATCCGGTCGGGTAACTCGGCGCAACTATTCGACAAATTCACAGCATGACTGACATCATTTCATCTGTTAAATTACCCTCGCGTGGTATTCAAATACTCAACCAATGACGCGCAGAAAGGCAAGGTGATGTCGTCAACAGCAACCGATAAGCCGATCGAACCGCCGGTTTGCGCCGGCCCGGATTTGAATACGAAGAAACCGAATTTCACGCTGCCTCCCGGTGCAACGGACTGTCACGCCCATGTGTTTGGACCCCGCGCCAAGTACGGATATGCGCCTGACCGCTTCTATTCCCCGCCGCAGGTGTTCCTGCAGGATTACCTCAACATGCTCGCGGTATTGGGGATCGAGCGCGCTGTCCTGGTGCAATCCATGATTCATGGCGCCAATAACGGCGTCATCGTGGATGCCATTGCGAAATCGCAGGGCCGTCTGAGAGGCGTCGCGCTGATCGGTGAAAATATATCCGACGCCGAACTTGAAAGACTGACTGCTTCAGGCATACGCGGATTCCGGGCCAATCTGGTGGCCAGGATCGGCGTCCAGTTTGCCGCGGCAAAGAAACTGGCAGAGCGGGTAAAAGGGCTGGGGTGACACGTACAGTACCTGCTGGACATCGAGAATTTTCCCGACCTCGATCGGATCCTCGCGGATTTTCCGGTGGAGGTCGTGATCGACCACATGGGGCGGCCGGACACCCGCCGTGGCGTCAACGCGCCTGGATTTCAGGCATTGATTCGCCTGCTGCAAAGCGGGCGCGGCTGGTCAAAACTTTCAGCGCCCTATCGAACTTCGACCGGGGCGTTCCCGTATACGGACATCACCCCTTTCGCGCACGCATTGGTTGCCGCGGCGCCAGAGCGTCTGTTGTGGGGAACCGACTGGCCTCACGTGACGCTGGATTCGCCGATGCCGAACGACGGCGATTTGTGCAACCAGCTTGCGGTCTGGGTGCCCGACGCGCACACGCGCAAGCAGATACTGGTCGATAATCCGCAGCGGCTTTACGGGTTCCGATAAGGTTATCGGCTCTCAATAGGACTTGGGCAAGCCCAGCACTTTCTCGGCGACGAAGCACAAAATCAGTTCGGGACTGACCGGCGTGATGCGCGGAATCAATGCCTCGCGCAAAAAACGTTCGACGTGATATTCCTTGGCGTAGCCCATGCCTCCATGCGCCATGACTGCCGCCTCGCAGGCCCGATAACCCGCTTCCCCGGCGAGATACTTCGCGGCATTCGCCTCGGCGCCGCAGGGCTTGCCGGCATCGTAGAGGGACGCTGCCCTGAAAACCATGAGGTTGGCCGCTTCCAGCTCCATCCAGCATCTGGCGAGCGGATGCTGGATCGCCTGATTCCGGCCGATGGGACGGCCGAACACGATGCGCGTTTTCGCGTACTCGGCGGCGCGCGCGAGCGCCGCACGCCCAAGGCCGACGGCCTCCGCAGCCACCAGGATGCGCTCGGGATTGAAGCCATGCAGGATATATTCGAACCCCCTGCCTTCTTCACCGACGCGGTCGGCCGCGGGAACGCGCAGGTTGTCGATGAAAAGCAGATTCGAGTCGACCGCACTGCGGCCCATCTTCTCGATCTCCCGCACTTCCACCGCCTTGCGGTCGAGATCCGTGTAGAACAGCGTCAGGCCCTGGGTCGGCTTGCCGGACTGCTCGATCGGAGTGGTGCGCGTGAGCAGCAATATCTTGTTGGCGACCTGCGCGGTCGAGGTCCATATTTTGCGGCCGGACACGACGTAGGCGTCGCCGTCGCGCACCGCGCGCGTCTTCAGATGCGTGGTATCAAGACCGGTGTCCGGCTCCGTCACGCCGAAACAGGCTCGATCGCGCCCGGCAATGAGCGCCGGCAGCCAGCGCTTTTTCTGGGCGTCGGTGCCGAATACGACGACCGGGTTGAGGCTGAAGATATTCATGTGCACCGCGGAGGCGCCCGACATGCCGGCGCCGGATGCGGTGATGGTCTGCATCATGAGCGCCGCCTCGACGATACCGAGCCCGGCGCCGCCGTACTCCACCGGCATTGCGATGCCCAGCCAGCCGTCGCGCGCAAGCGCGGCATGAAAGTCGTGCGGAAAGCCACCTGCGCGGTCCTTCTGCAGCCAGTATTCAAGATTGAACGCGGCGCACACCTTGGCGATCGCGGTGCGTATCGCTTCCTGCTCGGGCGTAAGAATGAAATCCATAAGAGGTCCGCTTCGCGGGGTGAGCGTCTGTCACTCCACCGCGATGCGCGCTTTCTTCACAACCTCCGACCAGCGCACGATATCGCGCGCGATCCGCTCATGAAATTCAGCCGGGCTGGACGCGCGCGCATCGATGCCGGCCGCGAGCAGGCGCTCCTTCATTTCCGCCGAGGAAACCAGCGCCGCGAGCTCCTCGTTGAAGCGCCTGATGACAGCGGCTGGCGTGGCTTTCGGCGCGAGCAGCCCGTACCAACCGTCAACCTCGTAACCGGGAACACCGGCTTCGGCGATGGTCGGCACCTCGGGCAGCGCCACTGTGCGCCGCGCTGTGGTCACGCCGAGCGCGCGTACCCGGCCGGCCTTGATCTGCGCGCTGCCCGACGCCACTCCGGAGAAAAAAGCCGCGATCTGGCCGCCGATCACATCGGTCAGCGCCGGCCCGCCGCCTTTGTAATTCACGCCCACCATGTCGATGCCGGCGAGCACCTTGAACAACTCGCCTGCAAGATGCGTGGCGTTGCCGTGGCCGGTGGAAGCGTAGTTGAGCTGGCCGGGGCGAGCTTTGGCCAGTGCCACGAACTCGCTTACCGTTTTCGCCGGCAATTCAGGATTCACGACCAGCACGTATGCGCCGTTGCCGATCAAACCGATCGCCGCGAAATCCCTGAGCGTGTCGTACGGCAACTTGCGCGTGACCGACGGGGTGATCGCGTGTCCGGCGGGAACGATCAGTATGGTGTGGCCATCCGGCGCCGCCTTGGCGGTGATTTCGGTACCGATGATTGCGTTGGCGCCACCGCGGTTATCGACGACCACCTGTTGCCCAAGACGTTCCGGCAGGCGCGACGCGACGATGCGGCCGATCACGTCGACCGCGCCTCCCGGCGGAAACGGCACGATCAGCCGCACCGGCCGGCTAGGAGACCACTGCGCATTCGCGTCCGCAACGGCCGCCGCGATCGCGAAAGCTGCCGCCAATCCAAGGCTTGTTTTGGTGCAATTCACAGAATACCGTGCGGCTCTCAAAACAGGGTCAATTGCCGCGGATGCCAAGATCCTTGATCAGCTTGCCCCATTTGGCGATGTCTGCTTTTATCGCAGCCGTGAGCTGTTCCGGGGAACTGCCAACGCCTTCGACGCCGGCGCTGAAAAGCCGTTCTTTCGAGCTTGGCGCGTTAAGCACCCGCACGACCTCCCGGTTCAGTCGACTGATAACGGCCGCCGGTGTTTGGGCCGGCGCAAACATCCCGTAGATCGAGACGGCCTCGTAACCTGGCAAGCCCGATGCCGCCACCGTCGGCACGCCAGGCACGAGCGCGGAGGACTGTGCACTCGTAACCGCCAGGGCGCGCAGCCTACCCGCTTTGACATTCGCCATTGCCGCACCCGTCGTAATGAACGACATCTGCACCTGACCGCTTATCAGGTCGGTTATCTGCATTGCCGAGTTCTTGTAGGGGATACGTACGATATTGACGCCCGCCATCGATTTGAATAGCTCCCCTGCCATATGCGTTGCATTACCCGCGCCGATACTGCAATCGTTAAGCTCTCCCGGCCGGGCTTTCGCCAGAGCGATCAAGTCGGCGACGCTCTTAACCGGCAGCAACGGATGGATTACCAGAACGTGGGGCGCTGAAATCGCTAATGTGATCGGCGCAAGATCCCGCATCGGATCCCACGTCACATTGTCTACCATGAATTGCCAGAGCCATACGTTGCTGCCATAGAGGAGCAGGGTATAACCATCCGGCCGTGCTTTGGTTACCGTTTGCACCGCGATGACACCGCCGGCGCTTCCTCTATTTTCTACGATGGTCTGCTGACCCAAGGCTTCGGTAAGCCCCTGCGCGATGACGCGCGCCGAGACATCGATGGAACCGCCAGCCGCTCCGGCGATGATGCGTATGGTCTGGTTCGGAAACTGCTGGGCGCACGCCACACCCGTGCCGAACGCCATGAAAAGGGCGCAGTACATCCACGCACGACGGCGCAATACCGGCATGAATACTCTCCTCTGTGATTGAGCATGCAACCGCATTGTTATTCAGCTCCGGGATAAAGGTCCGCCCCGTAAAAGTCCCGGACACGTTTCAGGTAATCGCCGGTCGGCGGCGCGTAGTGAAAACGCTTGCTCGTGTATCGGCCCGTCAGTTTCCTCATCTTGACGGCGAACTCACCCATCTTCACGAGCTCGATAATGCCGTTCACGATAGGCGCGCGGTCGATCTCAAAGATGCCTGCGTCCGCCAGAAAGACATTGAATTCACCGCCGGCGGGAATGATGACCTCGGCGCCGCGCTGGAGCAGTCGTTTGGCGCAAGCGGTGAACTCCGCCATCACCTGCTCTTTCAGCGATCGATCGACCATCGCTTGCTTCAACGCCGCCGGAGACGAATCCAAGGGCTCGGCCC
Source organism: Betaproteobacteria bacterium (assembly GCA_016192835.1). Taxonomy (GTDB): domain Bacteria; phylum Pseudomonadota; class Gammaproteobacteria; order Burkholderiales; family SG8-41; genus PALSA-1004. The sequence continues at coordinate 6,852 of JACPTJ010000161.1, read as the reverse complement.
CGACCATTTGCCGCTCGAGACCGTAGCGGCGCGCGTTCTCGATCTTCCCGGGCGTCTGTTTCTGACTGACCGGAACGACTCCAAAGCTGGCGCCCATCTGGCAGGCCAGATGCATGCTGTTTTCGCAAATGCCCAGCACTGGAATATTCAGCAGCTCGCGCGCTTCGTCCACGCCTGTATCACTGAAATTTCCGATCAGGAATGCGTCGTAGCCTTCCTTCTCGGCGCGGATCGCGTTCCGGATGACTTCCTGCAGGTCGTAATGCCGAAGAATGCGGTAAAAGACGCCCATCCCCGCCGATGCGACGACCCCGTGTATATCGACCTTGGTGCCGGAATCGACGCAGGAATCGATCGCTTTCCTCAGCAACGGGTGGTAATGGATCGCATCGCTTTCCCGCGCCAGACTTTGGTACCACAGTTTCATAAGACCCTCTCGTAAAAGAAACAGGAAAACCAATGCGCCCGTCGCCGCAAATCATGCAGTTCCCGGGCGCAACAAGTCAAGCACCGGGTCCATCGCGAACAGCCGTTCGCGTGATTCGGGAAGTTCCAGGATCAGCGGCAGGGTTGCGATCACCGTGACCGGCGCGAAGTCTCTGATCGGGTCGTACGGCAGTTTCTGATACAGACTCGGATTGATTGCCAGCGTGCCGACGTAGGTCACCAGCGAATATATAGGGGCAGTGTAACTTTTCCTCAACTGAACGGGTTGTTTGCGGAAAATTGACCGGGTAGCACGGACACACCCTGCGAACCTTCAGTCCGCCTTGATGCCGTGCTCCTTAATGACCTTGGCCCATTTTTCGACATCCAGCCGATTAGCTTCGGCAAACTGTTCGGGTGTATTAGCCACAGGTATGGCGCCCACGCTTGCCAACCTCTTCAGGGATTCGGGCGACTTGATGATCTTGACCAGTTCAGCATGCAGCCGATTGATGATAGGCCGGGGCGTGCCAGCCGGCGCAAGCAGGCCGTAGTAGGTGCTTGACTCGAAGCCTGGAAAGCCGGCCTCATCTAGAGCAGGAACATTGGGAAACAGGGGCAGGCGTGTCAACGCGCATACCCCGATCGGCCGCAACTTGCCCGCTTGGATGTGCCCCAGGAATACACCCGTGTTGGCAAACAGCAAATCGGTTTCAGCGCCCAGCATCGCGATCACGGCGGGGCCGGCGCCTTTGAACGGCACATGTACCACCTTGATGCCAGCCTGCTGTGCAAACAAAACCAACGCCAGATGGCCGCCGGCGCCATTGCCCGATGATGCCCAATTGATTTTTCCGGGATTGGCCCTGCCGTAAGTGACTATTTCCTGAACGGTCTTTGCGGGAAAAGACGGGTGAGCAACGAGCACGTTGGGAACGATCACAAAATTGGTAATCGGCGCGTAGTCCTTGACGGGGTCGTACTGCACCTTGTCATACAGCAGCGTCGGGAAAGTTTGCGTGTTGCCAGAGCCTACGAGCATCGTGTAGCCGTCTGGAGTCGCCTTGGCGACAAACTCGCCGGCGATCAATCCGCCACCGCCGCCGCGGTTCTCATAAACAATGGGCTGCCCCAGCACTTCCCCTAGCCTGAGCGCAATGGGTCGTGCAATGACATCCGTCCCGCCACCGGGTGCATAGGGAATAATCCAGCGTATGGGCTTGTTTGGATAAGTGCCTTGCGCGAAGGCAGCGGACAAACCCAGTAAGTAAAGCAATGTGACTGCGGCAGTACGAATCATTTTATCCCCTCCCGACGTCATCAGAACACCAACGCATCACATCCGGCAAAGTGCCTTTGTACCTTCAATTTACCTTCAGCAAAATCGAAAACACCTGATGCCGCGGCACCAACCGGCCTTGCCCCTAAGCGACTTCTTCCGGGCATTCTTACTCCCATCCACGATGGAGTCAACAGCGGGTTTGAAGCAGATCGCGCGCAATCAGCATGCGATGCACTTCCGAAGTCCCTTCGCCGATGCGGTAATGGCGCACATCGCGGTAAAAGCGCTCGATCGGGAAACCGCGGATCAGCCCCTGGCCGCCGAAAATCTGGATCGCGCGGTCGGTGACGCGTCCGATCATCTCCGATGAGTAGAGCTTGCACATCGACGCGGCGCTGCCGATGTTTTTCCCGGCCTCGATCTGGCGCAGTGTTTCGTAGGCGAGCGCACGCGCGGTCGCGATATCGACCGCGGTGTCGGCGAGCATCCACTGGATCGCCTGGCGCTCGGCGAGCGGTTTGCCGAAAGTCACGCGTTGTTGGGCGTGTGCGGTCGCCATTTCCAGCAGCCGATCTGCAGCACCTATACAACAGCAGGCGACAGCCATGCGGCCATCGGTCAGAGACTCCATGGCGATCTTGAAGCCCTCGCCGACCTTACCCATGACAGCAGAGTCCGGCACGAAGCAATTCTCGAATGTCAGTTCGGCGAGTTTCCACGCTGCGCTGCCGATCGTGGTGTCTACGCGCGTTACGCTGAAGCCCGGCGTGTTTCGCTCGACCAGGAGCGCTGTGATGCCGCCGCGTGCGCGCTTCTGCGCGTCGGTTACCGTCATCACCATGACGACGTCGGCCAGATGGCCGCTACTGATGAAATGCTTGCGGCCGTTGATGATCCAGCCTCCATCGGCGCGCGTCGCGCTGGTGGAAATCGCCGCCGAATCCGAGCCCGCGCCGGGCTCGGTCAGCGCAAACGCGGCGCGCATTTCGCCCGTAGCCAGTTTGCGCACGTACCTCTCACGCTGCTCGAGGCTGCCATGGCGCACGAATGCGCTGGGAGTCAATCCGCTCGTGGCGTCGATCAGGCCGGTGAAGACGCGATGCGAGCGGCTCAGTTCCTCTAACACGAGGCACATCGCCGACAGGCTTGCGGACGCGCCGCCGTACTCTTCGGGCAGGCGCATCCCGAGATATCCCGCGTCGCGCATGAGGTCCCATGCCTTTTGAGGGATTTCGCCCGTGGCGTCGATTTCGCCCGCAAGCGGTTCCAGTTCGCGCTCCGTGAAGCGGCGCACCTGCGCGCGCATTTCTTCAAGCTCGGGCGTGAGTTCGATCTTCATGGTTTCCTTTTCACGATCAGTGCGTCGACGACCAGCGCGCCTCGGCCTTGTTCGAGGGCCACCAGCGGATTGATATCGAGCTCGGCGATGTCGTCGCGCAGATCCACCGCCAGCCAGGACACGCGCACGATGGCGTCGATCAGCGCTTCGATATCGCGCGGCGGTTGCCCGCGCACGCCTTGCAGCAGCGCGAACGCTTTGAGCTCCTTCAGCATGGCAGCAGCCTGCATGCGATCGACCGGTGCGATGCGGTAAGCGAGGTCGCGCAGCACTTCGACGTGGATGCCGCCGATGCCGGCGACCACCACCGGCCCGAACACCGGGTCGTGGGTAAATCCGAGCATCAGTTCGATGCCGCGCGGCGCCATGCGGCTCACGAGCACGCCGTCGGCGCGCGCGTCGGGCTTGAAGGCGCGAGCGGCCGCAACGACTTCCTCATACGCGCGACGTACCGCTGCTTCGCCCGCCACATTCAGACGAATCGCACCCGCCTCGGTCTTGTGCGGGATGTCGGCTGAGCAAATTTTCAGCGCGAGCGCGCCGCCGAGACGGTTGGCAATGGCGGCTGCTTCGTTCGCATCTTTGGCGATGGCCTCGTCGGTGGTGGCGAGACCGTACGCGTTCAGCATCGATTTGCTGACCAATTCCGAAAGTGTGCCCGTTGCGTGCTCGCCGAGCAGCGCCTCCGCCGCTTCAGCATCGATTCCCGGTGGACGCGCCGCCGGGCGCTCACTGCGGTGCTTGAAAGCGTCGAGAAAGCGCCCGTAGTCGACTGCCGCGCGCACGGCTTTCATGCAATCGTGCACATCGCGGTAAACAGCGACGCCCGTCTTCACGACATCGCGAGGCATGAGCTCGGGGCAATCTATGCAGGCGCCGTTCCAGAGCAGCGCAAAAGGCTTCGCCGACGAGCGCGCGAGGTCCGCGATGCGATGGATATCGGCGCTCGTGCCGAAGGTGACGATCGGCACCATGATGTCGACATTGACGTCTGCCGCGGCTGCTTCGAGCACGCGCCCGAACATGTCGGGATTCAAAATGCCGGCCGTCGTGAGGTCGGTCGGATTGGACACGCGGCCGAAGCTTGGCATCAGCTCGGCGAGATTTGCCTGCGTCTCCTGCGTGAACGCTGGCCATTCGATGCCGTTGGCAGCGCCGAGATCGGTGACCAGCACGACGTTGCCGCCGGAAACCGACATGCTGGCGGCGCGCGGCCCCCGGGGAAAGCGCCGGTTGCGCAGCAGCATCGCGACTTCGTAGAGTTCGTTGCAGTCGTCGACGCGGATCAGGCCAAACTGGCGAAATGCGCAATCGTGGACCGCATCCGAGCCTGTCACGGCGCCGGTATGCGATTGCGCGGCGCGGCTACCGGCCTCGGTACGGCCGAGCTTGACGAGGACGATCGGCTTCTCGCGCTCGGCGGCCAGGTTTGCGAGCACGCGCAACTTCTCGCCGTTCGAAATGCGCTCGGCGATCATCAGCACGACATCGGTCTTCGGATCGCAGACCATATAGCGCGCGAAATCGAGTGCGTCGAGATCGGCGTCGTTGCCGCAGGTCACCGCGTAATTGATACCGAGGCCAGCATCCTGTGCACGCCACATGGCACTGACCAGTCCGAGTCCACCGCTCTGCGCGACGACGCCGATGTTGCCGGGTGTGCGGGGCTGCGGCGGTCCTTGCAGCGTCGCTGTATAGGACAGCGCGAAGTGGTCGACGAAGTTGATGATGCCGTTGCAGTTCGGCCCCATCAGGCGCATGCCGGTGCGGCGCGCGAACTCGCCTAGCTGCGCCTGCAATTCGCGACCGCGCTCGGTACCGGTCTCGGCAAAGCCTGAAGTCAGCACGGTCGCGAATTTCGCGCCCCGCGCCGCGCAGTCTTCGAGCACGCCTAGCACGCGCTCGGCCGGCACCACCACCGAGACGTGATCGGGCGCTTCCGGCAAATCCTTGACCGAGGGATAACAGTCGAAACCGCGTACCTGGCGGTACTTGGGATTGACTGGGTAGACCTGGCCGCGGAAGCCGAAGTCGAGCATGAGCTGCATCGAGCGTCCGGCATATTTCGAACTATCCTCGGTGGCGCCGATCAGCGCCACGCTGCGGGGCGCGAAGAAATGCGTGAGATCGGGAAACGCCAGAGCTGGATTCATACGCAAGGGCGATATTGGCGGAATCAGTTCCGAAGTGCAACGCAGGTATACAATCGCGGTGTCGGGGCCTGTCCTCTTGCCCGGACATTTACCACCTCGATGCCCCGGTCATAAGGATAATCGCGCCGTGAACAGCTCGCCACCTGAAGTCACTGTTGAAATCCGCGAAGGCATCGCGTGGATCACGTTCAATGTGCCGCAAAAAGCGAACGCGCTAACGTCCGCGATGCTGCAGAAGGTTGAGCAAACGCTCGCCGAGGGCGCCGCGAACGATGCTGTGCGCGCAGTGGTGATAACCGGTGCTGGCGCGCGCGCATTCTCGGCCGGAGCCGATCTGACGTCTGTGCCCGGGGATCAGCAGGCACATGCTGCACAAAGGCGAAACCAGCTCGCCGCAACGCTCTTCGCACTGCTGGACTTCGGCAAGCCGTCGATTGCCGCGGTCAATGGCGCAGCGTGCGGCGCCGGGATGATGCTTGCGCTGCTCTGCGATGCCACGATCGCCGCGCAACAGGCGCGCTTCTCGCTCCCCGAGATCAATAAAGGCATGCCCACTTTCCCCGGCATCACGATCTTGAGCCGCCGATTCGGCAGCGCGATCGCGGCCGATCTCGTGCTGAGCGGAAGATTCGTGGACGCCGACGAGGCGCTCAGACGCGGACTGGTAAGGCAAGTGGTAGCGGCCGACGATTTGTTGGGTTCGGCGCAAACGCTTGCGCTCACGTTGAGCCGGCACGATGCGGCAGTCTACGCGCACAACAAGCGTTGGCTGAACCGGCCACTGCGCGACGAGTTGGCTGCAGCAATCAAAGCTTCGGCGGATTTGCACCGGCCATCTGTTGTTAGTAAGAAATAGGAAATTCAATGCGTCCGATCCGTGCCGGCAGGGCGCTTCGCAACGGACGTTGCGGCAAATAGTCATCCTTTCAGATCGCATTCCCGGCGGCGTGACCTTCGCCCGTCGCCGCGAGAATCCCGCGCGCCGTGACGCAGTCGCCGACGAGCCGCACGTCGATTCCCGCTGCGCGCAGCGGCGTTGCGAGCGCATCGTCAGGCGCGCGCGGCGTCGAATAGGCAAAAAAAGCCACGTCCTCGATCGCTCCGGCATCACCGGTGTAGACGCTCGCGTATTCGAGCACGCCGTCTTCGAAGCGCCCGGACCAGCGCGGCTCCGCGAATACGATCGTCTCAATCCGTTTCTCGTGGATGCGGCGCACGATGCCCTGGCGCGCGACCAGCGCCGTATCCTGCGCGAACGACTCGCGCGGAGTGACCAGCACGACGCGATCGAAAAGCGCGTGCAGCAGTTCGGCAGCCGCATAGGTGCCTTCAGTGTGATCCATGTCGAATATAACCGCAGTACCGGGCTGATGAGCGCTCAGTTGCGTGCTACGGCCGAGCAGCGCCGACATCGCACCGCGCAAATCCGGAACGGTCCCGGCGTCGCGTATCTCCCACGGGAGCCAGCCCGGCGCTAGCATCCGCGCCCCGCTCGCGAGCACGACTACATCGGGTTTGAGTGCGATCACATCGGATGCGGCTGCGGTAACCCCCAGCTCGAAACGTACGCCGGCCCTCAGCGCGGCGGCATGCTGGTAGTCATCAATGCTGGCCAACGCTTCACCGCCCGGCAGCAACGCGTGCAGCCGTGT
>JACPTJ010000128.1 GCA_016192835.1 Betaproteobacteria bacterium | reverse complement strand
ATTATGACCGGCGCTTTGGTCCTGAATACGTGCTTGAGCCCGGACAGCACCTCCTGACCGAGCTTCTGGAATTCGGGACCTCGATGGTCTATCGTCGCGCTGTCGATCGCACGCAACACGCGATCGGGAACGTTGGTCGGGCCGGGGATCTGCAGGAAATGGCGTCCGCTGATTGCAGACATGGTCGCCTCGTCGGACGAAATTAGACAATCAAGCAGAATAGTTAAGTTGCGCTTGAGCGTCAACTCGCGAAATAATGGCAATTCAATATCTTGCGGCAGGAGGCCGCGATGTCCAGTACCACGGCTGGGGTGATCAAACTGCATCCGCGCACCGGCGACAGCCGGCTCGCGGCGCGGCTCAGACGCGAAATCGAGGGCGAGGTGCTGTTCGATGCCTACTCGCGCGGCCGCTATTCGACCGACGCGTCGATCTACCAGCTCGAGCCCGTCGGGGTGGTGATCCCAAAAACGGAGCGCGACGCGCAAATCGCGCTGCAGATCGCGCTGGAAGAGGGTGTCGCGGTAGCCTTCGACCGGGACGCGCGCACGGTATGCGTGCAGCCCGGCATGGTGCTCGACCGTCTCAATGCCTGGCTCAAGCCGCACGGGCTGTGGTATCCGGTCGACGTTTCGACCAGCGCGCAGGCGACACTCGGCGGCATGGCCGGCAACAACAGCTGCGGCTCGCGCTCGATCCATTACGGCAACATGGTGCACAACGTGCGTGCGATCGATGCCGTGCTGGCCGACGGAGCCGAGTTCGAGTTCGGCGCGGTGCCTGCCGATCTCGGCAAATTCGATGCGCCCAGGGACTATCTCGATCTGGTCAGAAAAATCCGTGCGATCGCCGCGCGCGAAGCCGAGGAAATCGAGCACCGCTTTCCCAGGCTGCTGCGGCGTGTCGGCGGCTACAACCTCGACACGGTGGCAAGCGCCGGCCACAACATGGCGCATTTGCTGGTCGGCTCTGAAGGCACGCTCGCGTATTCGAAGCGCATCCATCTCAACTGCTCGCCGCTGCCGAAGCACAAGGCGCTCGGCGTGTGCCACTTCCCGACCTTTTTCCGCGCGATGGAAGCGCCGCAGCACATCATCAAGCTGAAGCCGGCTGCAGTTGAGCTGGTCGACCGCACCATGATCGGACTTGCGCGCGGCAATCCGGAATTCAAAACCACGGTCAATCGCTTTCTCAAGGGCGATCCGGACGCAATCCTGCTGGTCGAGTTTGCGGGCAGCGATCAGCACGAGCAACTCGCCAAGCTGAAGCAACTGGTGGAGCTGATGGGTGAACTCGGGTTGCCGGGAAGCGTGGTCGAAGTCACCGACGGCGCGTTGCAGCGCGACATCTGGGAAGTGCGCAAGGCGGGGCTCAACATCATGATGTCGATGAAAGGCGACGGCAAGCCCGTGTCGTTCATCGAAGACTGCGCGGTGCCGCTCGAGCACCTCGCCGAATATACCGACCGCCTGACCCAAGTGTTCGAGAAGCACGGCACCAAGGGCACCTGGTACGCGCACGCGTCGGTCGGCTGCCTGCACGTGCGGCCCATCCTCAATATGCGCGCGGACGGCGCACAGAAAATGCGCGCGATCGCCGAGGAAGCCAGCGCGATGGTGCGCGAATACAAAGGCGCTTATTCGGGCGAACACGGCGACGGGCTGGTGCGCTCGGAATGGATCGCGCCGATGTTCGGGCCGCGCATCACGCGCGCGTTCGAGGAAATCAAGGACATCTTCGACCCGCGGGGCCTGCTGAACCCGGGCAAGATCGTGCGCCCGTCGAAAATGGACGACCGCACGCTGTTCCGCTACAAGCCGGACTATGCGGCGCAGAAAATCGACACCGTGCTCGACTGGTCCGAACACGAGGGCGACGCGGAGCATCGCGGGGACGGCTTCGCCAAAGCAATCGAGATGTGCAACAACAACGGGCATTGCCGCAAGTTCGACGCCGGCACCATGTGCCCGTCGTTCCGCGCCACCGGCGAGGAGCAGCATCTGACGCGCGGCCGCGCCAACACTCTGCGGCTCGCGATCACCGGTCAACTCGGTCCGGACGCGTTCACGTCCGATGAGCTCTACGCAACGCTGGATTTGTGCGTGTCGTGCAAGGGCTGCAAGCGCGAATGCCCGACGGGCGTCGACATGGCAAAAATGAAAATCGAGTTTTTGCACCATTACCGGCAACGCCATGCATTGTCGATGCGACAAAAGCTGATTGCCTATCTGCCGCGATATGCGCCCTGGGCGGCGAGATTGCGGTGGGTGATGAATTTGCGCGACCAGGTGCCGGGACTTGCGGCGCTGAGTGAGTCGTTGCTCGGTTTCAGTTCGAAGCGAGCCTTGCCGAAATGGCGGGGCGACGTGTTTACAGAGAGCGCCCCTCACCCCAACCCTCTCCCCGCTGCGCGGGGCGAGGGGGAAACGGCGGGCGCGCCCCATTTGGATTCCTTGTCCCCTGGGGTGGAGGAGACAATGGGCGCGTCCCATTTGGATTCCCTCTCCCCCGGGTTGGGGGAGAGCCAGCGCAGCGAGCGAGGGGGCCGGGCCAGGGTGAGGGGGCAGCCAGCCGGCGAGGTGGTGTTGCTGGTCGACACCTTCAACAACTATTTCGAGCCGGAAAATGCGCGCGCCGCGCTGGCGGTATTGCGCGCTGCCGGTTACCGCGTGCATCTGCCGCGCGCGCAGGACAACGCGCGTCCGCTCTGCTGCGGGCGCACTTTCCTCGCCGCGGGACTGGTTGCTGAAGCCGAAGCCGAGGCACGGCGCACGATCGCGACGCTCAAGCCGTTCATCGATCGTGGCGTGCCGGTAATCGGGCTCGAGCCGTCGTGCCTGCTGTCGTTGCGCGACGAATTCATCTCGATGCTGCCGGGGGGAGACGCCGCCGAGCTCGCGTTGAATGCGATGTTGCTGGAGGAATTTCTGGCGCGCGAAGCGGACGCCGGGAGGCTCAAGCTCAAGCTGAAAGCGCTGCCGCAGAAGAAGGCGCTGCTGCACGGCCATTGCCACCAGAAAGCGTTTGCCGTGATGCCGGCGGTCGAGCGGGTGCTCAGGCTCGTGCCGCAGCTCGAGGTTGAAACGATCGAAGCAAGCTGCTGCGGCATGGCAGGCAGTTTCGGTTATGAAGCCGATCATTACGACGTTTCGATGAAGATGGCGGAGGCAAGCCTGCTGCCGGCGGTGCGTGCCGCGGATGCTGATACCCTGATCGTCGCCGACGGTACCAGCTGCCGTCACCAGATACACGACGGCGCACGGCGCAACGCACTGCACGTCGCGCGCGTACTGCAAGCAGCGCTCCAACAGACGTGAAGCTAGAGCGTTGAATGCAACCACAGATAAACACAGATGGACACAGATAAATGCCACCCGCGCTGAACAGGGAATAGTAAGTTGTGATCCTGGCAACCGGAAGAAACTTTAACTGCTCAGCTTTTTTCATTGCCGATTGATTGGTTTTATCCGTGTTTATCTGTGTTCATCTGTGGTTCCAATGAATCTTGATCTTGGTGCTTGACAGCACCACAGGCAACGCCTAGCCTGCGCAAACCTTAAAACGGAAACCGCGCCCATGAGCGCAGTGCTGCAACCTGCCGGAGGAGCCGGCGCAGTAAATCCCGCGACCGCCGGCGAATGGCTGCTGGAAGTCGAGGACCTGCACGTGCATTTCGTGACCACGCGCGGCGTGGTGCGCGCGGTCGAGGGCATTTCCTACCAGGTCCGGGCCGGCGAGGTCGTCGCGCTGGTCGGCGAATCGGGTTGCGGCAAGTCGGTGTCCTCGCTCGCGATCATGCGGCTGCTTGCCCAGCCCGCCGGCCGCATCGTGGCGGGGCGCATCCTGTTTCAGGGCCGCGACCTGCTCAAGCTCAGTGACGAGCAGATGCGCGAGATCCGCGGCCGCGACATCGCGATGATCTTCCAGGAGCCGATGACGTCGCTCAACCCGGTGTTGACGATCGGTTTCCAGATCATGGAGCCGCTGCTGATCCACCTTGGCATGGACGAGCGCGCTGCGCACCGGCGCGCGGTCGAACTGCTCACGCTGGTGGGCATCCCCGATCCCGAGCGCCGGCTCGGTCAGTATCCGCACCAGTTCTCGGGCGGCATGCGCCAGCGCGTGATGATTGCAATCGGGCTTTCCTGCAATCCCAAACTGCTGATCGCCGATGAACCGACGACCGCGCTCGACGTCACGATCCAGGCGCAGATCCTGAAGCTGATGAAAGACCTGTCGCGCGAACTCGGCATCGCGCTGGTGGTGATCACGCACAATCTCGGCGTGGTTGCGCGTTACGCCGACCGCGTCAACGTCATGTACTCGGCACGCCTGGCCGAGCAGGGCACCGCGCGCGAAATTTTCCGCAAGCCGCTGCATCCCTACACTTCCGGGTTGCTGCGCTCGGTGCCAAGACTCGATCAGCCGCGCGGGCGCAAGCTCGAGACCATCGAAGGCATGCCGCCCAACCTGCTCGAGCCACCGCTGGGCTGCCGCTTCGCGCCACGCTGCCCGGCCCGGCTCGACGTTTGTATCGCGAGCGCGCCGCCGCTGGTGGAGTTCGAGCGCCGACACTGGTCGGCGTGCGTGCGCGGCGCCGAGATGGCGCGAGTCGGCGCGACCGGCCTCGGGCTGCAAAGCGCCAACCCGCTGCCGCCGCAGCCGAAAGCCATCGCCCCCGAGCCCTTGCTCAAAGTGCATGACCTGCGCACTTACTTCGCAGTCGGCACCGGCATGCGGCTGCTCAAGGCGAAACACGCCGAAGTGCGTGCGGTGGATGGATTGTCGTTCGAAATCCGCCGCGGCGAAACGGTCGGCCTCGTCGGCGAATCGGGCTGCGGCAAGACCACGGTCGGCCGCACGCTGCTGAGGCTCGAGGAGCCGACCTCGGGCCGGGTGATTTTCGACGGCGCCGACGTCACGCATGCCGTCGGCGCTCAGCTCAAGAGCTATCGGCGCCACATTCAGGTGATCTTTCAGGATCCGTACAGCTCGCTCAATCCGCGCATGACCATCGGCCAGATCATTGCCGAGCCGATGCTGGTCTATAAACTGGAGCCAGACCACAAGGCTGCGCAGCGCAAAGTCGTCGCGCTGCTGACGCAGGTCGGGCTGTTCGAATACATGGCCGAGCGCTATCCGCACGAACTGTCAGGCGGGCAGCGCCAGCGCGTCGGCATCGCGCGCGCGCTGGCGCTCAAGCCATCGTTCATCGTGTGCGACGAGCCGGTATCGGCGCTCGACGTCTCGATCCAGGCGCAGATCATGAACCTGCTCGAAGACCTGCAACGCGAGTTCAACCTCACCTATCTGTTCATTGCGCACGACCTGGCGGTGGTGCGCCATATTTCCGATCGCGTGATCGTGATGTACCTGGGCAAGGTGATGGAAATCGCCGACCGCGACGCGCTTTACAGCGACCCCCTGCATCCCTACACTAAGGCGCTGCTCGACGCGGTGCCGATTCCCGATCCGGCACTCGAAGCACGGCGCGAATACCGCGTGCTCGCCGGCGAGGTGCCCAGCCCGCTGAACCCGCCGCGCGGGTGCGTTTTCCATACGCGTTGCCCGCTCGCCAGCGCAGAATGCAAGCTGGCGGTGCCGGAGCTGCGCGAAGTACGGCCGCGACATTTTGCGGCATGCATCAAGTTGTAGATCAGCAGCACACACAAAAGAGGAGGTACACCATGAAGCTGTCTCGATTCTTGCTCGGACTTGCGGCCGGCGCTACGGCACTGACCGGTTTTGCTGCGCAGACGCCGGTTTCCGGCGGCGTGCTCAAGTTTGCGGTCAGCGCCGAACCGCCCAATTACGATTGCCACGCGCAAACGTCGTTCGCCTTCATCCACCCGGTGCGTCCGCACTACAACACCCTGCTCAAGTTCGACACGGCGAAGTATCCGGCGATCAAGGGCGACCTCGCCGAATCGTGGACCGTGGCGAAAGACGGGCTGACTTACACTTTCAAGCTGCGAAAAGGCGTCAAGTTCCACGACGGGTCGGCGTTCAGCTCGCAGGATATCAAGGCGACCTACGACCGGCTGCGCGCTCCGCCGGCGGGCGTGCGCTCGGTGCGGCAGGCGAGCTATGCCGACGTCGCCTCGATCGAGACACCCGATCCTCTCACCGTGGTGTTCAGGCTGAAGAAGCAGAACGCCTCCATGCTCACCAACTTCGCGAGCCCATGGGACTGCGTCTACAGCGCCGCCAAGCTCAAGCAGGACCCGAAGTTCCCCGAACGCAACGTCATGGGCACCGGGCCCTTTACCTTCGTCGAGCACGTGGCGGGCTCGCAGTGGATCGGCCGCAAGTTCGAAGGCTATTTCGAGAAAGGCAAACCCTATCTCAACGGTTACGTCGCGATCTTCATCAGCGGCGCGCCGATGGTGAACGCGCTCGCCGCGGGCGAAGTGCTCGCCGAATTCCGCGGCCAATCGCCGGCCGACCGCGATCGCCTGGTCAAGACACTCGGCGACAAGGCCGTGGTGCAGGAAACGCCGTGGGTGTGCAGCCTGGTGGTGACTTTCAACACGAAGAAGAAACCGTTCGACGACCAGCGCGTGAGAAAGGCGCTGTCGCTCGCCATCGATCGCTGGGCCGGCGCGCAGGCGTTGCAGAAAATCGCGCTGGTGCGCCACGTCGGCGGGGTGCTGCGTCCCGGCTACGATCTCGCGGCCTCCGAGAAGGAGCTCGTACAGTATCCCGGATGGTCGAAGGACATCAACGCCTCGCGCGCGGAGGCGCGCAAGCTCCTGCAAGCGGCCGGGGTGCCCAACCTCACCTTCACGTTCACCAACCGCAACGTTGCCATGCCCTATGTGCCGGTCGGCGTGTTTCTGATCGACCAGTGGCGGCAAATCGGGGTGAACGTCAAGCACGAGCAGCTCGAGACGCGGCTCTACCTCGCCGCGCAGCAGCGCGACAATCCGACGTACGACGCGGCGCTCGACTTCAACTGCGACTTCATGGACGAGCCCAACCTGCAACTGCAGAAGTACCTCTCGCACGACCGCTCGGCGATCAACTACGCGCAGCAGACCGACCGCGTGCTCGACGATCTCTTCGACAAGCAGTCGGGCGAGCTCGACAAGAAAAAGCGCTACGCCATCCTGCGCGAGTTCGAGAAGCGCGCGCTGGATCAGGCGTACACCGTCCCGACCATCTGGTGGCATCGCATCATCGTGCATCACAAATCGATGAAAGGCTGGCACATCACGCCGAGCCACTACGTCGGCCAGGATCTCGCCGATGTCTGGCTCGATCGTTAGTTAAGTGAATGAGTCGTCTTCACCGCATTTATGCTGCGTTTTATCCTCCACCGCGCCCTGCTCATGATCCCGACGCTGCTCGGCGTCGCAATCATGGTGTTCTTCATGCTGCGCATGATGCCGGGCGATCCGTTGGCGATGATATTCGAAGGCGCCAACGTCACCAAGGAGGTGGTGGAGGCGGAACGCGCGCGGCTCGGGCTCGATCAGCCGATCTATATCCAGTTCGCCAAGTGGCTGGGCAGCGCGCTGCAGGGCGACTTTGGCTACTCGATGTGGACGGGAAGGCCGGTGCTCTACGAGATCGGCATTCGGCTGGAACTGTCGCTGCAGGTTGCGGTCATGGCGACGATCCTGGCGGTCCTGCTGGCGCTGCCGCTCGGCACGCTCTCGGCGATCTTCAAGGATACCTGGATCGACCACGTGATCCGCGTATTCTCGATCGCCGGGCTGGCGGTGCCCTCGTTCTGGCTCGGCATGATCATTATCCTGCTGCTGCTGACGTGGTTTTCATGGATACCGCCGCTCACCTTCACGCCTTTTCTCGAGGACCCGGGAGCGAATCTGCTGCAACTGATCTGGCCGGCGCTCGCCGTCGGCTACCGCTATTCGGCGGTCTCGACGCGCATGATGCGCTCGTCGATCCTCGAAGTGCTGCAGGAAGACTACATTCGCACCGCGCGCGCCAAGGGCGTGTACGAGCGGCTGGTGATTTCGCGGCACGCGTTGCGCAATGCGTTGCTGCCGGTGATCACCGTGATCGGGCTCGAGTTCGCGTTTCTGGTCGGCGGGCTGGTGGTGACCGAGCAGGTGTTTAACCTGAACGGAATCGGCAAGTTGTTCGTGCAGGCGATCGCGCGCGGCGACTATACGCTGCTCCAGGCGCTGGTGCTGCTGGTGTCGGTGGTATTCGTGCTGGTGAATTTCGCGATCGACATGCTCTATGCGGTTTTCGACCCGCGGATCAGGTACCGCTGACGTGTCCACCGTCTTCGCCCCGACCATCACCTACAAGGTGCCCAAGCGCCGCCACCCGGTGCTGCACTTCATGGTGCATCAGCCGCTGGGCGCCGCCGGCCTTGCGGTGATCGTCCTGATGGCGTTCGCGGCCATCTTCGCGCCGTTGATCGCCCCCTACGATCCGCTGACGGTGGACTACGGCGCGATGCTCGCCACGCCTTCCTGGGAGCACTGGATCGGCACTGATTCGTTCGGGCGCGACGTGCTGTCGCGCATCATCTACGGTTCCCGCACCGCTCTCGCAGTCGGCTTTCTCGCCTCTTTTCTGGGCTCCACCGGCGGCGCGGTGATCGGCGTGGTGTCGGCGTACTTCGGCGGCAAGATCGACATGATCATTCAGGGCGTGATGGACGTGCTGCTGTCCTTCCCGATCATCGTGCTCGCGCTTGCCGTGGTGGCGATGCTCGGCCAGAACATCGTGCTTGGCATCGATGTCAACCTCGTCATCGCGATCGCCATCCCGATGCTGCCGCGCGTAGAGCGTGTGGTGCGCTCCTCCGCCCTGGCAATCCGCGAGCTGCCGTACATCGACGCTGCGCGTACCGCCGGCTTTTCGCATACCCGCATCATCTTCCGACACATCGTCCCGAACGTGGTCGCGCCGTACCTGATCATGCTCACGGCTTACGTTGCGCAGGCGATCCTGTCGGAAGCCTCGCTTTCGTTTCTGGGGCTGGGCGTCACCGAACCGACACCATCGTGGGGACTGATGCTGTCGGGAGCGGCCGCGGATTTCTACCAGCAGGCGCCGTGGATGATCGTGTTCCCGGGCGTTGCGATCAGCCTTGCAGTGTTCGCGTTCAACCTGTTCGGCGACTCGCTTCGTGACTGGCTGGATCCGAAGATCAAGATTTAGCGGCTGCGCCGCGTGAAAGAGTGAACTCGAGGCAGGCGATGACGATTATCGGGCAGTTGCGCAAAGAGACCCATGTACTGATGTTCGACCTCTACGGCACGGTGGTCGATATCCAGGGCGGCCTGACTGCGGCCGTCGCGCCGTACCTGAAGGCGAAGGGGTGGGACGGGCGCCCGGACGCGCTGGTCACCTGGTGGCGCCGCACGCATTTCGAGAACTCGATGATCGATGCGCTGTTGCATCGCGAGCACACGCCGTATCGCGAGATCGGCCGCCGCGCGCTGACCTACACGCTGGAGCGAGCTG
>JACPTJ010000127.1 GCA_016192835.1 Betaproteobacteria bacterium | reverse complement strand
GCGCCCTTTGAGATTGAGTTCCATGCTCTCCCCGATGAATCGTTACCAGGCCATCGCCTTGGCCACGTCGCGATAGATTACCCTGACGCATGTTGCGCGCGCAATCGCCGGCCCGCGCGATCCGGGCGGGGCGGCTGCCGCGCGGGCAAGCCTTGAGCATGCGACAGACGGCCGACACCCCTTTCCCGAGCGGATCGGACCACGCCTCTGTGATCCGGCCTTGCCGGTCGAGCCGTCAGGCTTGCGGCTTGCGGTGATGCGGTTCTGCAGATAACCTCATAAGTTCGCGGGCCGGACTTACCGCTCGCCCGCTCACATGCAAGGGAGCCCGTGATGAACATGATTCGCGATTCTCTCCGGAAATACGCGCCGGCGCTGCTGGCGTGGGCCATCGGCTTACCTTGCGCCTCGACCAGTTTTGCACAGACCTATCCCGCGCGCCCGGTGCGCATCGTCGTGCCATTCGCACCCGGCGGGCCGACCGACGCCCTGGCGCGGCTGCTCGCGCAGCAGCTCGCCGAACGCCTGGGCAAGACTTTCATCATCGACAACCGGCCTGGCGCCGGCGGCAACATCGGCATCGGCATCGTCGCCAAGGCGACGCCGGACGGCCATACGATCCTGATGGCGAGCAGCAGCTTTGTCGTCAACCCGAGCTTGTACGCAGCGCCGGGATACGATCCGTTCAAGGACTTCGCGCCGGTCACGAATGCCGGCAATTCGCCCAGCATGCTGATCGTGCATCCGTCCGTTCCGGCAAAAACGGTACGGGAACTGATCGCGCTGATCAAGGCCAATCCCGGCAAGTACAGCTCGGCAACCCCTGGAATCGGTACCACCGGACATCTGACCAATGAGTTGTTTCGCATGTCGCTCGGCCTCGATTTCGTCAGCGTTCCGTTCAACGGCGCAGCACCCGCGATCGCCTCGACGCTGCAGGGACAGACGCCGATCACTTTCACCGCCGGCCCGCTCGCGATCGAGCACATCAAAACCGGCGGGCTGCGCGCGCTGGCGGTGACCAGCCGGCGCCGGCTGTCGGTGTTGCCGGGTATCCCGACGCTCGCCGAGGCCGGCGTGCCCGATCTCGTCTCGGAGTTGATGCACGGCGTGCTGCTCCCGGCCGGGACGGCGAAGGAAATCGTCCAGATTCTGTATCGCGAAATTGCCAGGATCGTGGCGCTGCCGGAGATCAAGCGGCCGTTCGCGGCGCTCGGCTACGAGCCGCTGGCCAACAACCCCGCGGAATTCGCCGCGCAGCTCAGGGTCGAGGTCGAGAAATGGGGCAAGGTGGTGCGCGGCGCGAAACTCAAAGTGGACTAGCGAAAGGCGGACATGGAAGCGAACGCACAGGCGAGCGGATTGGAGCAACGAATCCGGGCGCTCGAAGATCAGTTTCAGATCTACCAGTTGATCGCGGGTTACGGGGCCGCAGTCGATTCCGCGACGTTCGAGTTCTGCGAGGCCGCGTGGGCTCCGGATGGCCAGTTCGACCGCGGCGCACAGGATCCCGACGCGCATAGCGGTCATTTCGAGGGCGCATACGGCAAGGACAGGATCATGCAGGAGGTGTCCTCGCCGGAGCTCTCAGCACTGCGCAACAAAGGGATCGCACACATGATGAGCCTGCCGCACGTCACGATCGCGGGCGACAAGGCCATCGCAACCTGCTATACGGAGCTGATCACGCGGGAGGACAACAGCTATCGGACGCGGCGCATTACCGCGAATGTCTGGGATCTGGCGCGGGGCGCGCAGGGCTGGACGATCAAACGGCGCACGATTCGTCTGCTCGACGGCTCGGAAGCGGCACGCCATCTGATGCGGCAGAGCATACAGCGCAACATACCGGGCTGAACCCTGCATCCGCGTTGCACTGCGCGGGCGGTTGCTGGCAACGTGGTCGCCCGAACCCGTACCTGCGCTTCCCCGTGCACCGACCTGCGCGCGGGCAGCCCGTGATTCATACGACCGGCGCGCGCATCGGCTGAGCCGCGGCGCGCGATGAACGACGCACACTGAGAGAACATGACGATGGCAAACCGGTTGGGGTTACTGGGCGGCAGCGTCGATTATTCGAACGCCGCCGAAGACGAGTTTCATGACTGGCTGGACACCGAACACATACCCGAGCGCTTGCGCATTGCAGGAGTTCTCAATGCCGTGCGCTGGCTCGGCGTTGAAAATCCCCGCATATCGCTCGTGATTTATGACCTCGAAAATCTGCAGGTATTGAATAAACCGGAGTATCTCGCGGTTTCGTTCGAAAATTTTTCACCATGGTCCAAGCGTATCCTGGGCACCAAAATCCGGCGGGTAACCCGGTTTGCGTGCGAGCAAATGGACCCCGGCAATGCGATCGCGCCCGCGAACGCGGGGGGACTGGCCGTATATGCAATGAATGTTGCGCCCGAATTCGAGGCTGAGTTCAACCAGTGGTACGATTCCGAGCACATCCCGGCGCTTTCGGCCACGCCCGGCGTGTTATGCGCGCGGCGATTTCTGTCGAAAGGCGGCACCGATCATAAATATGTGGCGCTCTATCATCTGCAATCGCCCGGTATCTGCGACTCGCCGGCGTGGAAGTGGGCGATGTCGACTCCGGCTGCAAAAAAGATCAATGAGTACACGGCCAACCGGCTGCACATGGTAATGCGACCGTATCATCGAACGAAGTAACACAACCCTGATTTTCAATACGTGGAGGAGATAAAAATGTTGAGCATCCGCAGGTCCCCGCTAGCCGTGCTGGCGATTGCCGTGCTCGCGCAGCTTGCCACTGTCGCCGTGGCACAACCGAGTTATCCCGTGAAGCCGCTGCGCATTCTGGTCGGGTTCGTGCCCGGCGGATTTACCGATACCTCGGCGCGCATCGTCGGCCAGAAGCTCGGCGACGCGCTCGGGCAGCAGGTCATCATCGAAAACCGGCCCGGCGCAAACGGCCTGATCGCGGGCAACCTCGCCGCGAAGTCCGCGCCGGACGGTTACACCCTTTTCATGACCTCGCCGGGCCTTACCACCAATCCGATTCTCTACACCCGGTTACGGCACGATCCCGTCAAGGACTTCACGGCAATTTCAATTGTTGCCGAGATTCCGAACGTTCTGGTCGTCCATCCCGCGGTCCCCGCGAGATCGATCGGGGAGCTGTTTGCGCTGGCGCGATCAAAG
>JACPTJ010000131.1 GCA_016192835.1 Betaproteobacteria bacterium | reverse complement strand
CGGGTCCAGGCGAGTCCGAGAGCGCGTTCCATAACCGTCTCCAGCGAACGATCCTCGATCGCAAGACCCAGGCGCTGCTCCAGGTCCATGATGATGGCCCGCGGCACCGCTGTGACGCGCACGATTTCCCGGAGGTATTGCAATTCCAACAGGACGACCGGACTGACACCGACTCGCTCCTGGTTGATCAGGTTTGTCGCGCGCTTGCTCAAGCGTTCGGTCTGGCCGGAATAGAGCCAGAGGGTGATATGCGTGTCCAGATAAGCGCTCATTTGAGACGCTTACCCCATTTCTTGCGCCACTTCGCCTCGTCGAAGGTCCTGACCTGCGCCAAACGGCCGGCATCGCCCACGATGACCCCGGGCCTTTTTACCAGATTGGCGAGCTTGTCTCGCGGTTCGGCGGGCACGATACGCACTTTCTTACCGCGCAGCTCGACTTCGACCGGCACACCCTTCCTGATCACGTCGTCGATCACGCGGTAAAGGTCGGACCTGAGCTTGGTTGCCGTGATGGCCATGAGTAGGATCTCCGCTAACAGCAGCGGTTATTCTAGCCCGGTCCCGCTACGTACGCAATATCAATAAAATACGTACGTTTACCGCGCCAAGCGCGCCGATGACCTGGCCCACTACGCGTCCCGGATGCCGGCCTGCTCCGGCATGACGGCAAAAGAATTTTTCCTTTGCGTCCCTTGCGGTTCAGCCTCCGGAGTTTTTCTCGATCAGCATCGCATCGCCGTAGCTGAAGAAGCGGTAACGGCTCGCGACGGCGTGGCGGTAGGCGCGGCGGATATTATCCATGCCGCCGAACGCGGAGACCAGCATCAGGAGCGTCGAGCGCGGCAGGTGAAAGTTCGTGATCAGCCGGTCGACCACGCGAAACCGGTAGCCCGGCACGATGAACAGCCTCGTCTCGGCGCTGCCGGCATGCAATTCATCTGCGGCCGCCGCCGATTCGAGCGCGCGCAAACTCGTGGTGCCAACCGCGATCACGCTGCGGCCCGCGTCGCGCGCGGCATTGACCGCATCGATGGTAGCCTGAGGCAACGAATACCATTCGCTGTGCATCTGATGCTCGGCCGGGTCTTCGACTCGCACCGGCTGAAACGTGCCGGCGCCGACGTGCAGCGTCAGCCACGCCAGCACGACGCCGCGCGCTTGGAGCGCGGCGAGCAACGCGTCGTCGAAATGCAGTCCCGCGGTCGGCGCGGCGACCGCACCCTGCGCGCGCGCGTAGACCGTCTGATAGCGTGTCGCGTCGCCGGCGTCGGGTTGGTGCGTGATATAAGGCGGCAGGGGCACGCTGCCCGCGCGTTCCAGCAGTGCCAGGACATCATCGCAATCGACGAAGCGCAACTCGAAAAATTCCCCTTGGCGGCCGAGCACTTCGGCGGCGGCATCCTGGGCGAGGAACAACCGGGTTCCGGCGCGCGGGCTTTTGCTGGCGCGCACCAGCGCCAACACCCGTTCGTGATCGATCACGCGCTCCACCAGCACTTCGATGCGGCCGCCGCTTTGCTTGCGCCCGGTGAGCCGCGCCTTGATCACGCGCGTGTCGTTCATCACCAGCACGTCGCCCGCGTCCACCAGTTGCGGCAGATCGCAAAACCGGCGGTCGCGCAATTCGCCGCTCCTGCCGTCAAGATGCAGCAGCCGGCTCGCGCTGCGCGCGGCGGCGGGAACCTGCGCGATCAATTCCCGCGGCAGTTCGTAATCGAAATCCGAAAGCTTCAAGGTCGGACACGGAGGACATGAAGAGCCGTGAATGGTAAACGGTGGCCGGTGAAAGGTAAAATCTCCCGCACTCGCGAGGATGTCCGGTCGGTTGTCGCGTGTAGCCGATTGCGGGATAATGCGGCCTAAAATCGGACAGCAATGCTGCCGCTTTAGGCGCGCGAGTTCGAACGGACAACGTTATCGCTTTGCCGTTCAACTCGCGCCGCTCAGCCGGGATGGCGGAACTGGTAGACGCACCGGACTCAAAATCCGGCGGTAGCGATACCGTGGGGGTTCGATTCCCCCTCCCGGCACCAGCATAATTAAGTCCTTACCTCAGCAGGAAGCCGCATTATTGAAGTTTGACCGCACCCTCCCGGGGGCGTAGCATGATTTCACAAACTCAACGCCGTGCGGCCGGAGGTTCGACATGCCCCGAACCATCAGAACGATCATCGAGGACCGGGAACCCCTCACTGCCCCCGCGCAAATGACTGTCGGAGAGGCGGCTCGCCTGATGAAACAGAGCCAGTACAGCGCCGTAATGGTGGTGGAAGACGGCAAGCTCGCCGGAATTTTCACCGAGCGGGACGCTCTGTTTAAAGTAACCGCAGAGGGGCGTGATGCGCAAACCACCCGGCTCTCCGAGGTCATGACCCGCACCCCACATACCATTCATCCGGATAAACCGTTCGCGGATGCGCTTCACCTCATGCATGTAAACGGTTTTCGACATGTGCCGGTAGTGGAAGATGGCCGGCCTATCGGCATGGTCTCTGCGCGCGATGCTCTCGGCCCGGAACTGGAAGACGTCGTATACGAATGGATTCGTCAGGAGCAGGTCCACGATATTCTTGCTTGAATACAGCCATGAATCTCATCTGGCGTTTTTACATGGACCACAATCATCGGTGGAAATGGCAGCAGCTTTCCGTGCACCGGGAAGTCATCGCGGAATCGCATGCGGCTTATAAGGATTACGAGGAATGCGTGTCCGATGCCCGCGGCAAGGGTTACGACTTTCAACCGTCTCAAGCCAAGCAGGTTCCCGGACAACCACGCTGAATCGCGGGCGTGGTCATGACCTTCAGCAGCGACCCGGGGATAAAAAAAGCTGGCCGCAGCCAGCTTTTTTTGTCACGCGCCGGCCAGCTATTTTGCCGACAGCGCCCACTGAACCAGGGTTTTGAGTTCCGCATCAGATGCCGCGATCTTCATGTGGCCCTTGCCGTCTTTGAGCTTGGCGGTCAGCGTCGCTGCGGCGTCCTTGTTGCCTTTGTACTTGGCCGCAACGTCCTTGTACGCGGGCCCGACTTTCTTTTCGGCAACCGCGTGGCAGTTCAAGCAACCTTTCGCCTTCGCGAGGTCCGCGCCCGCATCCGCCGCGCCAACCCCCCCTGCCATCACCATGCTTCCTGCGGCAGCCAGCACCAACAACATCGTTTTCATTCGATCTCCTATCCAATGGTTAATATCGCGACCCTTGGAGGGTCATGGGTTTAAACGCCTGGGTCAAGCAGCCGGTTGACAGGAAACGTCCCCCTCCACGGCTATTCAAATCGGGCGCAGTGAGATAGCTGCGCTCGAACAATGCGGTGACAATGAAGCAATCCCCCTGAAGCGGGGTAATGGGCTGATTAGGAAGCAACATTCTTGATCTGCTTCTGACGAACCAGCTCATATATGAAATTTTCCAGTTCTTCGCCGAGAGCGTCGCGCGCGGAGACCATACCGATGGGCCGGCCATCCTCGACGACCGGCACATGCCGAAATCCGCTTGCGTGCATGAGGTGAAGCGCATCCGCGAACGGCCGGTCGGGGTGGATAGTCTGGGGATCGCGCGTCATGACACTGGCGAGCGGGACGATCTGTGGATCGCGCCCCTCCGCGACGACACGAAACAGCGCGTCACGCTCGGTGAAAATTCCGACGAGCTTGCCGTTTTCCACCACCATTACGGCCCCGAACTTGCTCTGTTTCATCAGGCGGGCGGCCTCGTCGACCGTCATTCTTGCCGAAGCGGTGAGGGGTTCCTGATCCTCGATGATGGTTCTGATGGTCGTGGGCATGATAAAACCTTTGGTCAGAGGACAAAAAATTACTTGATACTAGAACAGGGACAATGTCGACGGCAGACATGCTACAGACGGATCAGGCCGGAGGTTTGACGTGGATCAAATCGACCTAAAATGATTCCGTTGCATTTGTTGTGAGGCGCCGTTTCGCCGTTGCAGTGCAACAAACGCGCGGTTCGCGGCTACAAGAAATCCCCATGCACGAGGGATCCAGCAGCGATCGTGCGAGATGTCGTGGCGCCCGGGATACCGGCGGCGCGCGGCGGCACGGTGCCTGATACAATTCATCTCAATCGCGATTTACATGAGTGAAACGATGCGCCGGTCCTGGCTTCTGGTGCCGATATCGAAGGCAGAACTGGTCGCGCAGGCGGCCCAGTCGGGGGCCGATGCGATCGTGCTCGATCTCGTCGAACTGGTGGCAGAGCAGGAAAAGCACGCAGCCCGGGCGAATGTCCAGGCAGCGATCGATACCATCAAGGCCGGCGGCGCCGAGGTTTTTGCGCAGATCGATCCCGACTTCCTTTACCTCGACTTACACGCTTGCGTCTGGCCGGGACTCAGTGGCGTCGTGGTGTCGCGCGCCGAGTCGTCCCGCCAGATCGAGGATGCCGATGCGTTATTGAGTCGACTGGAGCACGTGCGCGGCCTGCTACCCGGCACCTTGAAGATCGTTGCTGCAGTGGAAACAGCTCGCGGCAATCATGCCGCCTACGAGATCGGCTGTGCGAGCCCACGCGTATCGGGCGTTACGCTCGGTCGCGCCGACCTGATCATGGATCTCCGTCCGGAACCGTCGAGTGAAATTCATCTGATGCCGTACCTGATGCAGAGGCTCATCATCATCGCCGGGTCCGCTGGCATAACCCCCATCGGGGCATGGTGGCGCGCTCCGGACCGCGGACTGCTCGCGACGCCGGACAACACCTACCAGGCGGCGCTGCGCGGGCGGGCCATTGGTTTCAAGGGCGCGATGTGCCTGCGCGCCAACCAGGTCGATTCACTCAATCGCGCTTTCAACTGAAGAATAGCTATGGCCCGACCAACCGCGCGCCGTTCCGGACTGACCATGCCGGTGGTTACGCCCCGGTTTATTGACCATGCGTGGCGCCGCGGATGCGACTTCATCGTGATCGACCTCGAAGACTCCGTCCCGCGGCATTTGAAGGCCTATGCCCGAAGTCTCGTCAAAGACGCCATTCCGAATGTCTCCAAGGGTGGAGCAGAAGCGTTCACGCGCATCAACCACGACTCCGTGCAGGCTGATCTTGAGGCCGCTGTATGGCCAGGACTGAAGAGGATCAAGTACCCCAAGACCGAGCACGCCTGCGAGGTTCGTCTTCTCGACGAAATCATCACGCGCCTCGAACGCGAGCGGGGGATCGAACCGGGTACGGTCGAGATCGATCCCGGCATCGAGACTGCTGTCGGCGTAACCAACATCTTCGAAATTGCGGCGTCCAGTCCGCGTATTCGGGAATTCGGCGCGACGACCGGGGGCTACGATTTGTCGCGCGATCTCGGTGTTGAGATGTTCGTTGACTTCGATCAGTTCGTCTACCCGAGGGGAGAAGCAGAACTGGCGGCACGAACCCTGGGGCTGGGCGTGCGGGGCGCGCCTTTTCTGGCCAATACCACAGGCAGCGTCAGTGACGGAAACCGCGCTTTGCGCCAGGCCGAGGCCGCCCGCAAATGCGGGTTTCACCTCGGCGGCGGCGGGCTCAATCCGGCGGTGGTCGAGGGGCATAACGTGGGCCTCACTCCAACTGAAGACGACGTGCGCGATGCGCACTGGGTACTGGAGCAACACCGTCAACTCGCCGGAACTGGTGAAACGTGGATAGAGGCCGAAGACCGGGTGATCGACGGTTACGAAGCGGCGCGGGCCCGCGACACGCTGGAATGGGCTGCGTTGTGCGCCGAGCGTGACCGCGAAAAGGCAGATGCCGTGGCCCTCATACGCGTATCGATTAGGAAAACGGATGGCTGACACGGCGGTTGACGCAGGTCCAAAGGCAGCGAATTCCTCTTTGGCCAGGCTCGTGCAGCTGGCCGGTCTTCCCGCGGCGGCGGCTGACCCGGTCGAGATCGTTGGGGGCGGTCCCGTCTTTCCCACGCGCTACAACATAGTCCCGCCGGGTGCGGCAGTGATCGCGGCCACAGGTCTCGCGGCGGCGGAGCTCTGGAAACTGAAGACCGGTCGGCAACAGCGAGTGCGCGTGAACGGGCACGCAGCGGCCGCTGCGCTGCGCAGCTCACGCTATCTGAGAATCAACGGCGAAAAGCCCGCGGAAGATCCCGAGAAGATCACCGGCTTCTACCCGTTGCGGGACGGCCGCTGGATGTATCTGCACTGCAACTTCTTCAACCTGCGCGACCGCAACGTCGCAGTGCTCGGCGTGCCGGCAAAGCGGGACGCGGTCACGCAGGCCGTCGCGACTTGGGATGGGATCGAGCTCGAGAATTCCATCTTCGCGGCGGGAGGCGCGTGCGGGTTCGTGCGCAGCGAAGAGGAGTGGCGCGAGTTGCCGCAAATGCAAACGGTCGCACGCCTGCCGCTGCTCGAGATCATCAAGATCGGGGAAGCGCCGCCGCGACCACTGCCCGACGGTGACCGTCCGCTGTCGGGTGTGCGCGTGCTCGATCTCACGCGAGTGCTGGCGGGGCCGACCTGCGCGCGCACGCTTGCCGAACACGGCGCCGACGTGCTGAGGGTGACGCGCGAAGATCTCGCTGACATGGGAATGACGGATTTCGATACCGGCCTCGGCAAGCTGTGCACCCATATCGATCTGCGCAACCCCGCCGAAGCGGAAACGATGCGCGGACTCATTCGCACGTGCGACGTGTTCTCCCAGTCGTATCGGCCCGGCGCCCTCGCGCATCATGGGCTCTCTCCGGAGGCGCTGGCGGAGGAGCGCCCCGGTATCGTGTACGTAACGCTGAGCGCGTGGGGCCACGAAGGTCCGTGGCGCGAGCGGCGCGGCTATGACACAGTCGTGCAATCGGCAAACGGCATGGCCTACCGCCCGAACCACGAGCGTCCCGCATTTCTGCCGGTTTCCGCGCAGGACTACGTCGCAGGCTACTTGCTGGCTTATGGCGCGATGATTGCGTTGGGCCGTCGCGTTCGCGAAGGCGGGAGCTGGCTCGTGAGAGCTTCGCTCGCAGGCGCAGGGCATTGGATCCGCCAGCACGGCCTGCTTGAACCCTCCGCATATGCCAATCTTCCCGCGGAGTTTCCCGCGGACGAACTGCAATCGTTGTTGATGCAGCACGATTCACCCATCGGCCGCCTCACGCATCTCGCGCCCATCGTGCAGATGACGGAAACACCTGCTCGCTGGGCGCGGCCGGCAGTGCCGCGCGGCTTTAATGAGCCCGTCTGGCCGGAGCGAGGTTGATTCAGGTGTCCGCCATTCCTGGGCAGGATCAACCCGATCCCGGATTTGCCTATTGTGGAGGATTCGTCAAATGATCGTGCTGACCGGCTTCACGCGAGGGATACTGATTGCCGCCGGCATCGCGATAACCTGCTTTTCCGCGACCGCCGCCGACACCTACCCTGCGCGCCCGATCCGCTTGATCGTGCCCTACGCCGCCGGCGGCAACGCCGACATCATGGGAAGAATCGTCGGGCAGCGGCTTGCGGAAGCGCTGGGCCAGCCGGTG
>JACPTJ010000130.1:13363-14738 GCA_016192835.1 Betaproteobacteria bacterium | reverse complement strand
TCGCGCAGTCGGTAATCGTAAGCGGCGCGTCCGCGCGTAACGCGGCAATCGCGAATGCCATCGCTACACGATGGTCGCCGTGGCTGTCCACCACACCGCCACCATAATGTCCACCGGTAACGCGCATGCCGTCAGCAGCCGGCTCGGCGGCAATGCCGAGCGCCTGCAGTCCATCGGCCATCACCTGGATGCGGTCGGACTCCTTGACGCGCAGTTCCTCGGCGCCGCGCAACACGGTGACGCCGCGCGCATTGGCCGCTGCGACGAACAAAACCGGGAATTCGT
Source organism: Betaproteobacteria bacterium (assembly GCA_016192835.1). Taxonomy (GTDB): domain Bacteria; phylum Pseudomonadota; class Gammaproteobacteria; order Burkholderiales; family SG8-41; genus PALSA-1004. The sequence continues at coordinate 14,453 of JACPTJ010000130.1, read as the reverse complement.
CGATCGCCAGCGGCACCAGCTCGACCGGTATCTCGATGCCTTTCAATTGGGCATGGCGCACGCGGATGTCGGCAACGGGCTCGCCCCCCGCCTCGCGCTGGTTGATGAGTTCAATGTTCGCGCCCATCAGGCGCAGGATGTCGATCGCACCGGTGCGCGTCGGATTGACGCCGACGTGCGCGAGCGTGAGATCCGCGCCGGGCGCAATGCTGGCGCCGACCATGAAAAACACCGCCGAAGAAATATCCGCCGGCACGTCGATCGAGGTGGCAGTCAGCCTGCCACCGCCAGTCACGCATATGGTGCCGCCATTGCGCTCGACCGGAAAACCGAATGCGCCGAGCATGCGTTCGGTATGATCGCGCGTAGGTGCCGGCTCCGTAACGCAGGTCCTGCCGCGCGCGTAAAGCCCCGCCAGCAAAAGCGCCGATTTGACCTGCGCGCTTGCAATGGGCATTTGATATTCGATTCCGCGCAGGTTGGATGCGCCCCTGAGCTTGAGCGGCGGGCGCCCGCCTTCGGCGGTGCTGATTTCGGCGCCCATCTGGCCGAGCGGCGCGGCGACGCGTTGCATCGGCCGCCGGCGCAGGCTCGCGTCCCCGGTCAGCTCGCAATTGAAATTCTGCCCTGCGAGCAGCCCGCACAACAGCCGCATCGAAGTGCCCGAGTTGCCGCAGTCGAGTACCGCGGACGGCGCCTTGAGTCCGCGCAAGCCGACGCCGTGCACCGTCACGTTACCGCGCCTGGGTCCGTCGATGTGCACGCCGAGCGCGCGGAACACGTTCATGGTCGCGAGCGCGTCCTCGCCTTCGAGGAAACCGCTGACGCGGGTCACGCCCTCGGCGATCGAGCCAAGCATGATGCTGCGGTGGGAAATCGATTTATCGCCCGGCACCCGGATGCGCCCCGCGAGCGCACCGCCAGGCTCCACTCGATACGTAAGGGCCATCTTTCCCCTCACCCTAACCCTCTCCCCGCAAGCGGGGCGAGGGAACACTCCAACCCTCTCCCCGCAAGCGGAGAGAGGGAACACTCCAACCCTCTCCCCGTAAGCGGAGAGAGGGAACACTCCCTCTCCCGCCTGGGCGGG
>JACPTJ010000130.1:0-13335 GCA_016192835.1 Betaproteobacteria bacterium | reverse complement strand
CGCCTGGGCGGGAGAGGGCTGGGGTGAGGGTGGAGCGTCCGCCAATGCAGTTATTCATGGGTGTCAGGCACTTTTGCCATCATCAATAAGTCTCGTCGACAAACTCAAATCTATTTCTTCACCAGCCATTTTGCGCGCGCGGCGCGAGCCGCGGCGAATCGCGCCTCCAGCCCCTGCCCGTCGCTCGCTTCGATCATGCCCCGCAGCAGCTCGAGTTCTTCGAGATAATCATCGAGCGCGGCGAGCAACGCCTCGCGGTTGGCGAGGCAGATGTCGCGCCACATCTCGGGTGAACTGCCGGCGATACGGGTCGAATCGCGAAAGCCGCCGCCGGTATGCCCGAACAACGCCGCCGCATCGGCGTAGCCGGCGAGCTGGCCGACCAGCGCAAACGCCAGCACGTGCGGCAGGTGACTGACCAATGCATAAATGTGGTCGTGGTCGGCGGCGCGCATCGTGGTGACGCGCATGCCGGCGAGCTTCCACATCGCGCTCACCCTCGTGACGGCGCGGGCATCGGTCTCGCGCTCGGGCGTCACGATCAGTTTGTGGCCGTCGAAAAGTTCGGCGAACGCGGCGCGCGCCCCGCTTTTTTCGGTACCGGCGATCGGGTGCGCCGGCACAAACCGCGCGAACGCCGCACCGAGATATTTGCGTGCGTGCGCGATCACGTCGCGCTTGGTGCTGCCGGCATCGGTCACGATCGTCTTCGCGGAAAGATGCGGCGCAATCTGGGCCAGCACCGCCGCGGTCTGGCCAAGCGGCGCCGCCAGCAGCACGAGGTCCGCGTCTTGCACCGCCAGCGCAGCATCGGTCGCGATTTCGTCGATGATGCCCAGGCGCCGCGCGGCCAGCAGATTGGCGCGGCTGCGGCCTACCCCGACGACCCGTGCAACCGACTTGCGTTTTTTCAACGCCAGCGCGAGCGAGCCGCCAATCAGGCCGACGCCGAAAACAACGAGCTTGCCCACCGGGGAGGGGCGGCCGCGTGCGCCACTGCGTTTTTTTGCGCGCGCGTCCTTCATGCGGACAGGGATTGCCGCAGCGCATCGAGAAAGCGCTCGTTTTCCGCTTCGAGGCCGGTGCTCACGCGCAGATAATCGGGCATTCCGTAGCTCGCGACCGGGCGCACGATCACGCCGCGCTCGAGCAGCCGCTGAAAAACACCGTTCGCGTCCCCGACCTTGACGCTGACGAAATTGCCGAACGACGGGATGTAGGACAGACCGAGCTGCGCGAAACCCTGTGCAAATCGCCGCAGGCCGATCTGGTTGAGCTCGAAGCCGCGGCGCACGAACTCGCGGTCGTCCAGTCCCGCGGCCGCGGCCGCGAGCGAAATGCTGTTGACGTTGAACGGCTGGCGCACGCGGTTCATCAGATCGGCAACACCGGCATGCGCGAACGCGCAGCCGACGCGCAATCCGGCCAGCCCATAGATCTTGGAAAAAGTGCGCGTGATGATCAGATTCGGGAACTCGCGCAACCACCCCACGCTGTCGACCTTCAGTTCAGCAGGCAGGTATTCGTTGTAGGCTTCGTCGAGCACCACGATCACGCGCGCGGGCAACTCGCGCAGGAACGCGTGCAGCTCCGCGCCAGGAATCATCGTGCCGGTCGGATTGTTCGGATTGGCGATGAAAATGAGCCGCGTGCGCGTAGAGACCGCCCGCAGCATCGCGCCGAGGTCGTGCCCGAAATCGCGCGCCGGCACTTCGACTCCGGTCGCGCCGATCGCCTGCGTCGCGAGCGGATATACCGCGAATGCGTGTTGCGAGTAGATCGCTTCGAGTCCCGGTGTCAGGAACGAGCGTGCGGCAAGCTCAAGCACGTCGTTCGATCCGTTGCCGAGCACGATCTGCGGCATCTCGACGCCGTAGTGCCGCGCCAGCGCCTGTTTCAGCTCGAAGCCGTTGCCGTCGGGATAACGCGCCGCATCGGCAAGCGCCTGCCGCGCCGCGCGCATCGCCAACGGGCTCACGCCGAGCGGGTTCTCGTTCGACGCGAGCTTGATGATGCCATCGGGATCGAGGCCGAGCTCGCGCGCTAGCTCCGGGATCGGCTTGCCCGGCTGGTATGGCGCAATCCCGCGGATATAACCGGGAGCGAGGTCGCAGATATCTTCCATATTCATCGTGGTTCGTGGATCGTTGGTCGTGGATCGTGGATCGTTGGTCGTTGCGCCTACACGGCGCCCGCGGGATAGGACCCGAGGTTCTTGAGAAACGCCGCCTTTTCGCCCAGTTCCTTGAGCGCCTGCGCTACGTTGGGATCGTGCTGGTGGCCTTCGATATCGACGTAGAACAGGTATTCCCAGCGCCCGGTGCGCGCGGGGCGCGACTCGAGCCGCGTCATGCTGACCCCGTGCCCAGCGAGCGGCGTCAGCAGCGCGCGCATTGCGCCGGGCTCGTTGCGCGTCGACATCACGAGCGAGGTCTTGTCTTTACCCGACGGTCCGGCATCATGCGCCGCAATTACCACGAAGCGAGTGGTGTTCTGCGGTTCGTCCTCGATGCTGCTCGCAATGATCTTCAATCCATAGACGGCAGCCGCGGTCCGGCTCGCGATCGCCGCCGCTGCCGCATCCCTGGACGCCATGCGCGCGGCCTCGGCGTTGCTGATTACCGGCATGCGTTTGGCCGCTGCAAAGCGCTGATTCAGCCATTCGTGACACTGCGCGAGGCTCTGTTGGTGTGACAGAATTCTTTTCACGCCCGCCGCCTTGCCGCTCCTGCTCATCAGGCACTGGTGCACCGGCAGCAATACTTCGCCGCAGATCTTGAGCGGGGTCGCAAGCAGCAAATCGTGTGTGCGGCCGATGCTGCCCTCGGTCGAATTCTCGACCGGCACGACGCCATAGCCGGCCTGCCCAGCCTCCACCTGCCGGAATACCGCGTCGATCGACGCGCAAGGCTGCAACACGGCATGCCCGCCGAACTGCTTGATCGCAGCCTCCTCGCTAAAAGTGCCCTGAGGCCCGAGATAGGCAACGGTGATGCCGTCCTCGAGCGCCCGGCACGCGGACATGATTTCAGAGTAAAGACGGGTGAGCGCCTGCCCGGACAGCGGGCCGCGGTTGCGCGCAGCCAGGCGCCGCAGCACCTGCGCTTCGCGCTCAGGCCGGTATTTGGCGCCGCGTTTGGCGTGACCGGTTTGCTGCGCCAGTGCGGCGCGCTCGTTGAGCAGCTCGACGATGCGATCGTCGAGCGCGTCGATGCGGGCACGGATTTCTTTCAGCGGGTCCGCCACGAAAATCCCCTCCGAAACCTCGGATAAGCACAGATGGACACAGATATTAAATCAATAAAGCCCACAATGGCACTACGTTAAGCCACCGAGTGTGCCGCGTTTGGTGGAAATTGCCGTCGGCAGATCAGCTTTTTTCCACCGGCAGATAACGCACCGCCAGTACACCTTTGATGGCCGCGATCTGCTCGGTGACGCGTAAGGGTACCGCGCTGTCGACGTCGACCAGCGTGTACGCCATCTCGCCCCTGGATTTGTTCAGCATGGTATGGATGTTGAGCCCGGCTTGCGCCATCGCGGTCGAAATCTGGCCCAGCATGTTCGGCACGTTCGCGTTGGCGATGCCGACGCGGAACGGCGATTCGCGCTCCATCGCGACGTCGGGGAAGTTGACCGCGTTCCGGATGTCGCCGTTCTCGAGATAATCGCGCAACTGGTCAACCACCATGATCGCGCAATTGTCCTCCGCCTCGCGTGTCGATGCGCCCAGATGCGGCAATGCGATCACGGCCGGATTCCCGGCGAGCTGCCGCGCCGGGAAATCGCACACGTAATACTTGAGCCGTTTGGCCGACAATCCTTCGAGCACCGCGCCGTTGTCGACGATGCCGTCGCGCGAGAAGTTGAGCAGGACCGCGCCATGTTTCATGAGCTTGATGCGCTCGTGCGAAATGAGGTTGCGCGTCGACTCCGCAAGCGGCACGTGCAGCGTCACGAACTCGCAGTTTTTCAGCACGTCCTCGACACTGTGCGCTTTCTTGACCGAGGACGGCAGGCTCCACGCCGCGTCGACCGTGATATGCGGGTCGTAGCCGTGCACGTGCATGCCGAGCTTGATCGCGGCATCCGCCACCAGGCTGCCGACCTTGCCGAGCCCGATCACTCCCAGCGTGCGCTTCGGCAGCTCGACGCCGGCGAAATGCTTCTTGCCGTCTTCGACTTGCTCGTTGATCGCCGCGTCGTCGCCCGCGAGTCCGGCCACGAAATGCGCCGCCGGCAGCAGGTTGCGTGCCGCGATCAGGATGCCTGCGATCGCGAGTTCCTTGACCGCGTTGGCGTTGGCCCCCGGCGCGTTGAACACCGGCACCCCGCGCGCGCTCATCTGCTTGACCGGGATGTTGTTGGTGCCGGCGCCGGCGCGGCCAATCGCTTTGACCTGGGGCACGATCTCCATCTTACGCATGTCGTGCGAGCGCACCAGGATCGCATCGGGGCTGCCGACCTGGTTGCCGACCTCGTAGTGCTCCGCCGGCAGGCGTTTGAGCCCGACCTGCGCGATGTTATTGAGCGTCAGTATCCGATAGGTGTGTGTCATATCATCCGCCGTGCGCGGACTGAAATTCGCGCATGAAATCGACCAGCGCGTTGACGCCCGCGGCCGGCATCGCGTTGTAAATCGACGCGCGCATGCCACCGACCGAACGGTGTCCCTTGAGCTCTCTCAGCCCGTGTGCCTGCGCCTGCTTCAGAAACTCCGCGTCGAGCGCTTCGTTCTTCAGCCGGAACGGCACGTTCATCAGCGAGCGGTCCTCGCGCGCCACCGGCGAGTAGTAGAACTCGGTCTGGTCGAGGAAATCGTAGAGGCGAGCCGCCTTGGCGCGATTGATTCGCTCCATCGTTTGCAGCCCGCCCTGCTGCTTCAGCCAGCGGAATACGAGTCCCGCGATATACACCGCGTAGGTCGCGGGCGTGTTAAGCATCGAATCGGCCTCTGCCTGTGCCTTGTAATCGAGCACGGACGGCGTCATCGGCAGCGCCCCGCCGAGGAGGTCCTCGCGAACGATCACGATGGTGAGCCCGGCGGGTCCGACGTTTTTTTGCGCGCCGGCATAGATCAGCGCGTACTTCGAGACGTCCATCGGCCGCGACAGGATGTGCGACGACATGTCGGCGACGAGCGGCACGCTGCCGGTATCGGGGACCCAGTGAAATTCCACTCCGCCGATGGTTTCGTTGGACGTGTAGTGCACGTACGCCGCGTCCGGATCGAGTTTCCAGGCCGCCTCGCCACGAGGTTCACCCTGCAATAGCGTTTCGCCTCCGCGATCGCTTTTTTCGACCAGTAGCCGGTCTGGACGTAGTCCGCACACCCCCTTCCCCGCAGCAGGTTCATGGGCACGAACGAAAACTGGCCCGCGCCGCCGCCCTGCAGGAACAGCACCTTGTAATTTTTCGGGATCGCCATCAGCTCGCGCAGGTCGCTCTCGGCCTGCGCCGCAATGCCGATGAATTCCTTGCCGCGGTGGCTCATCTCCATCACCGAGGTGCCGCTGCCGTTCCAGTCGAGCATTTCTTGCGCGGCCTGCTCGAGCACCGGTTCCGGCAATACCGCCGGTCCGGCGGCGAAGTTGAATACGCGTGTCATATATTCGCGGTTCGTGATTAGTGGTTCGTGATTAGTGATTGGTGATTGGTGATTGGTGATTAGTGGGGTTTACGCTTCTGCTTCCTCGTCATCATCGCGCTCGGCCACCGTCTCCAGTCCGGCGAGCTTCTCACCTTCGCCGAGGTTGATGAGCCGCACGCCCTGCGCGGTGCGGCCAATTTCGCGAATTTCAGAGATGCGGGTGCGGATCAGCACGCCGCCGGTGGTGATCAGCATGATTTCGTCGTCGTCGCCGACGATCTGCGCCGCGACCAGCTTGCCGTTGCGCTCGGAGGTTTGGATCGCGATCATGCCTTGCGTGCCCCGGCCGTGGCGCGTGTAACGGCCGATCGGCGTGCGCTTGCCGTAGCCGTTCTCGGTCGCGGTCAACACCGATTGCTCCTCGTTCTCGGCGGTCAGCAGCGAAATCACATGACCGCCCTTGGCTAGCCTCATGCCGCGCACGCCCCCTGCATTGCGACCCATCACGCGCACTTCGTCCTCGCCGAAGCGCAGGGCCTTGCCGGCGTCGGAGAACAGCATGATGTCCTGCTTGCCGTCGGTGAGCGCAACCCCGATCAGGTAGTCGCCGTCGTCGAGGCTTACCGCGATGATGCCTGAGGGGCGCGGCCGCGAGAACGCCGACAGCGCGGTTTTCTTGACCGTGCCGTTGGCGGTCGCCATGAACACGAAGTGGCTGTCGTCGAAATCCTTGACCGGCAGCACCGCGGTGATCTTCTCATGCTCGAGCAGCGGCACCAGGTTGACGATCGGCTTGCCGCGGCTTGCGCGGCTGCCCTGCGGCACCGCATAGACCTTGAGCCAGTAGACGCGGCCGCGATTGGAGAAGCACAGGATGTAATCGTGGGTGTTGGCGATGAACAGCTTTTCGACGAAATCGTCTTCCTTGGTGGTGGTTGCCTGCCTGCCGCGGCCGCCGCGCTTTTGCGCGCGGTAGTCGGCGACCGGCTGGCACTTCATGTAGCCGCCGTGCGACAGCGTCACCACCACGTCCTCGGACGCGATCAGGTCCTCCATCGAAAGGTCCTGCGTGTGCTCGACGATTTCGCTGCGGCGCTCGTCGCCGTACTGCTTCTTCATGTCGCTCAGCTCGCCGCTGATGATGCGGGTGATGCGCGCCGGCTTGGCGAGAATGTCGAGCAGGTCGACGATGCGCTCCATCACCTCCTTGTATTCGGCGACGAGCTTGTCCTGCTCGAGCCCGGTCAGGCGCTGCAGCTGCATTTCGAGAATGCGCTGTGCCTGCGCTTCCGACAGCCGGTAGCCGCCCTTCCTCTGGAACCCGAACTCGGGCGCGAGGCCCGCGGGGCGTGCGGCCTCGGGATCGACCTTGGACAGCATTTCTTCGACCAGCCTGGAGCGCCACAGCCGTCCCATCAGCTGCTCCTTGGCTTCAGCCGGCGTCTGCGCCGCCTTGATCAGCGCGATTACGTCATCGACGTTGGACAGCGCGACCGCCAGGCCTTCGAGGATATGGCCGCGCTCGCGCGCTTTCCTGAGATCGAACACGGTGCGCCGCGTCACCACCTCGCGGCGGTGGCGCAGGAACGCTTCCAGCATCTGCTTCAGGTTCAACACGCGCGGCTGGCCGTCGACCAGGGCCACCATGTTGACGCCGAAGCTGTCCTGCATCGGCGTTTCTTTGTAGAGATTGTTGAGGATGATCTCGGCCACCTCGCCGCGTTTCAGTTCGATCACCGCGCGCATGCCGGACTTGTCGGATTCGTCGCGGATCTCGGCGATGCCTTCGAGCCGCTTCTCGCGCACCATCGCGCCGATTTTCGTCAGCAGATTGGCCTTGTTGACCTGGTACGGCAGCTCGTCGATGACGATGGCCTGGCGGTTGCCCTTCTCCATGTCCTCGATGTGGGTGCGCGCGCGCATCACGACGCGGCCGCGGCCGGTGCGCAGCGCTTCTTTCACGCCGACCGTGCCGTAGATGAAACCGCGCGTCGGAAAATCCGGGGCCGGCACGATCTTGATCAGCTCGTCGATCTCGATGCCGGGGTCCTTGAGCAGCGCCTGACAGGCGGCGACCACTTCGCCCAGGTTGTGGGGCGGGATGTTGGTCGCCATGCCGACCGCGATTCCCGACGAGCCGTTGATCAACAGGTTGGGGATTTTGGACGGCAGGATCAGCGGCTCGTGCTCCGAGCCGTCGTAGTTGGGACCGAAATCGACGGTTTCCCTGTCGAGGTCGTCGAGCAGCTCGTGCGCGATGCGCGCCATGCGGATTTCGGTGTAGCGCATCGCCGCCGCGTTGTCGCCGTCGACCGAGCCGAAGTTGCCCTGGCCGTCGATCAGCGGATAGCGCAGCGAGAAATCCTGCGCCATGCGCACAATGGTGTCGTAGACGGCGGTGTCGCCGTGCGGATGATACTTGCCGATCACATCGCCGACGATGCGCGCCGACTTCTTGTACGCGCGGTTCCAGTCGTTCGACAACTCGTGCATCGCGAACAGCACGCGCCGGTGCACCGGCTTGAGACCGTCCCTCACGTCCGGCAGGGCGCGTCCCACGATCACGCTCATCGCGTAATCGAGATAGGAGCGCCGCATCTCTTCTTCGAGGCTTACGGGGATGGTTTCTTTGGCGAATTGATCCATGAAAACTCAGGTGAACTGGGTGCAGAGGGCGGCGCAAAAAAGCGGCCGCGGAAAATTCATGGATTTTAGCACGCGCGGCAACCCCCAGTCACCGCTTACCGGCGCCGGAACCGGCGCGGCAGCGAGCCCGCGCGCAGCCGTTGTCACTTTTGAATTCAACAGCGGGGTATGTTATGATTTATCTGGTTTTTGTGACGTATCCGGCTCGATGCGCCACCGGTTCAAAGGGGAATCTTCTGCGCCTGCAGATAGTACGGCAGCAACGATGGGCAAGCGGTAAAAAGGAGTAAAGAACATGACCTCGGCTTTGCGAACCATGCTTGCTGCAATTACTGCGCTCTCGTCCGCAATCGGGTTCGCGCAGGACGCGAAGAACCAGGGCTACCTGCTCGACCAGAATATGAACATCGTGACCAGCGCGACCACCGGGCTGTGCGTGCGGACGAGCGACTGGACGCCGGCGCGTGCCGTTGCGCAGTGCGACCCGGACCTCGTCAAGAAGCCGGCGCCGCCCGCGCCCAAGGCGGCGCCAGCGCCTGCGCCAAAGAAGGCAGCGCCCAAGCCCGCCCCTACACCGAAGAAAGAAGCTCCGCCCAAGCTGCTGCCGCAGAAAATCAACTTTTCGGCTGACGCGCTGTTCGACTTCGACAAGGCGGCGCTGAGGCCGGAAGGCAGGGCGATGCTCGACGAGCTCACGCGCCTGCTCAAGGGCGCCAAGTACGAGGTGATCCTCGCAATCGGCCACACCGACCGCATCGGCACCGCCGCGTACAACCAGAAGCTGTCGGTGCGCCGTGCCGAGGCCGTAAAGAAATACCTGACCGAAAAAGGCATCCCGCCGAACCGCGTTTACGCCGAAGGCAAGGGCAAAACCCAGCCGCTGACCAAGCCGTCCGACTGCAAGCGCGGACTGAGCAGAGCGCAGTTGATCGCATGCCTGCAGCGTGACCGCCGCGTGGACGTCGACGTCACTGGAACCAAGTAGATGCCGCTTAAGGGGAAATTCCGCGCTCCGGGGGGCTTTTTTGAGTGTTGCTGGAATGCAACACAGCTAGTGCAAATCTGTTATGATTAAGGCATAATTTGCCTTATGGGTAGGCATGTGATATTAGTTGGGGGTGTTGATTCGGCAGATTAACTTAGGCTCGTAAGCAGGTAACCCGTGTGACGTTTTAAATTTTGCAGATCAGGAGGAGCAAAAATCATGATTTCAGCGTTCCGCAACACCCTCGCAGGGCTCGTCGTAGCAGCCGCATTCGCGCCCTCGGCCATGGCGCAAGACGCAAAGAACCAGGGTTACCTAGTTGACGTGAACGGTAACGTCGTCACCAGCTCGACGACCGGGCTGTGCGTACGGACCAGCGACTGGACGCCGGCACGCGCCGCAGCCGCCGCAGCCTGCACGCAGTGCACGCCTGACCTGTGCCCGAAACCGAAACCCGCGGCCAAGCCTGCGCCGAAACCGAAACCGAAACCCGAAGCGAAGCCTGAGGCGAAGCCGAAACCGAAACCCAAGCCTCAGTTCCTGAACGTCGAGCTCAAGATTGAGCTGCAAGGCATCGCGTTCAACAAGACCGAGCTGACTGAAGCCAACAAGAAAGAACTCGACGCGTTCCTCGCCAAGCAGGTCAAGCCACTGGCCAGGATCGGTGCTGTGATCATCACCGGTCACACCGACCGCATCGGCAGCGACAAGTACAACAAGACGCTGTCGGAAAAGCGCGCGCTCGGCGCGAAGGACTACGTGGTCAGCAAAGGTATCGACCAGAAACTGATCTTCTGGGAAGGCAAAGGCGAAAAACAGCCGATCCCGGTAACCAAGTTCTGCGACAACAAGATGAAGCGCGCGCAGTTGATCGAATGCCTGGCGCCGAACCGCCGCGTAACGATGGAAGTGGTCGGCGCCAAACTGAAGCCGGCGCCGAAGCCGAAACCCGAAGCCAAGCCTGAGGCGAAACCCAAGCCCAAGCCCAAGCCCAAGGCCAGGTAAGTCCTAAGTTTCAGGTCCCGATCAAAAGCCCTGCTCCGGCAGGGCTTTTTTTTGTATGCTGCACACATGAATCCGCATCCGCAAGCCGCCGACACGGTAATCGAGGCCCGCTGGGTGCTGCCAGTCGAGCCGGCGCGCAGCGTGCTTCCCGATCACTCCGTCGTCATCAACGGCGGCCGCATCGCCGCGGTGCTGCCGGCGTCCGAAGCACGCATCAATTACAGTCCCAAGCGGCACGTCGTCCTGGGGGAACACACGCTGATTCCGGGACTGATCAACCTGCATACCCATGCCGCGATGACGCTGCTGCGCGGGCTGGCCGACGACCTGGCGCTGATGGACTGGCTCAACCGCCACATGTGGCCGGCCGAAATGCGCCACATGTCGGAAGAGTTCGTCTACGACGGCGCGCGGCTCGCTTGCGCGGAAATGCTGCGCGGCGGCGTGACCTGCTTCAACGACATGTATTTTTTCCCGCAGGCGACGGCGCGCGCGGTGCGCGCTGCCCGCATGCGCGCCGCGCTGGGAATGATCGTGTTCGAATTCCCGTCGCCCTACGCGGCCGACGCGCAGGACTATCTCAACAAGGGGCTCGCGTTGCGCGACGAGCTGAAGAGCGAGCCGCTGCTCAGTTACTGCTTCGCGCCGCATGCGCCCTATACGGTCAGCGACAAGACCCTGCGGCAAGTGGCGACCTACGCCGGCGAACTCGACCTGCCGGTGCACATGCACGTCCACGAGACGCGCCGCGAAATCGAGCAAAGCCTCGAGCAACACCACGTGCGCCCGCTGGCGCGGCTTGCGGAATTCGGGTTGGTCGGCCCGGCCCTGATCGCGGTGCACGCGGTTCATCTCGAGCGCGGTGAGATCGAACTGCTCGCCCAGCACGGCTGCCACGTCGCACACTGCCCGTCGTCCAACCTCAAGCTCGCGAGCGGCTTTGCGCCGATCGGCGCATTGCTCGCGGCAGGCGTCAATGTCGGCCTCGGCAGCGACGGCGCGGCTTCCAACAACCGGCTGGATATATTCGCCGAGATGCGGCTCGCGGCGCTGCTCGCCAAGGGCGTGAGCGATGACGCGACTGCGTTGCCGGCATGGCAGGCGCTCGAACTGGCGACGATCCGGTCCGCGCGCGCGCTCGGGCTGGATCAATCGATAGGCTCGCTGCGGCCCGGCAAATGCGCCGACATCACGGCGGTGCGGCTTGCCGGACCCGAGCTTGCGCCGTGCTACGATCCGCAATCGCATCTGGTCTACGCCGCCGGACGCGAGCATGTCAGCCACGTCTGGGTCAACGGGGAACTCGTGGTGGACAACGGCAATCTGACCACCATAGACACCAACGAAGTGCTGGCCAAGGCAGCGTTCTGGCGCGACCGCATCAGGAGCTAGGAGTCTCCCGCTTTCCCCATGATTAACGTAGATCCGGCCGAAATCGCCAAATTCAGCGAGCTCGCGCACCGCTGGTGGGACCCCGGCAGCGAATTCAAGCCGCTGCACGACATCAACCCGCTGCGGCTCGATTACATCGATGGGCACACCGGCCTGCGCGGCAAAACGGTGCTCGATGTCGGTTGCGGAGGCGGCATTCTTGCCGAGAGCATGGCGCAGCGTGGCGCCCAAGTTACGGGCATAGACCTCGCCGACATGCCGCTCAAGGTCGCGCAATTGCATCTGCTGGAAAGCGGCAGCCAGGTTGAATACCGTAACGTTGCGGCCGAAGATCTGGCGCGCGAACTGCCGCACCACTTCGACGTTGTCACCTGCATGGAACTGCTCGAACACGTTCCCGACCCGGCGAGCACGGTGCACGCCTGCGCCGCGCTGGTCAGACCCGGCGGCCACGTAATTTTTTCAACCATCAACCGCAATCCGAAGTCGTATTTGCTCGCCGTCATTGGCGCCGAATACGTGCTGCGGCTGTTGCCGCGCGGCACCCACAATTACGCCAAGTTCATCAAGCCGTCCGAGCTCGGAGCGCTCGCCCGCCACGCTGGCCTCGATGTCAGCGCGGTAATCGGCATGACTTACAATCCCCTCACCAAGGTATACGCACTGGGGCCGGATGCTGATGTCAATTACATCATGCATTGCGAAAAGCCGTGATTGGTGCCAAAGACCGTGACTGGTGATTGGTGACTGGTAATTAGTGTTGTCTGAAGCACTATCGAGGGTCGATCTTGAATTTTCCAATCACGAATCACCAATCACGAGTCACCGCTGTTCAGGCTGTCCTCTTCGATCTCGACGGCACGCTGGCCGATACGGCCCCTGACCTCGGTTACGCGTTGAACCGCATGCGCGCGGCGCGTGGTCTGGCCGAGCTGCCGGTCGCGACAACGCGCCCTTACACCTCGCATGGCGCGCGCGGCCTGCTCGGTGTCGGGCTCGACGTGACTCCCGGGCATCCCGAATACACTGCGCTGCGCGATGAGTTCCTGGACATCTACGCCGCCAATCTTTGCCGCGAAACGCGGCTCTTCCCGGGCATGGCCGAGTTGCTGGCCGAGCTCGAACGCCGTGCCATCCTGTGGGGCGTGGTGACCAACAAGGCGGAGCGCTTCACCTATCCGCTGCTGGAGCTGCTCGCCTTGCGCAGCCGTGCCGCGTGCATCATCGGCGGCGATACGACCGGCAGGATCAAACCCGATCCCGCCCCGCTGCTCGCCGCGAGCGGGCGCATCGGCGTCAACCCGCAGAATTGCATCTACCTCGGCGACGACCGGCGCGATATGGAGGCCGGGCGGGCTGCGGGCATGACCGTGGTAGTCGCCAAATTCGGTTACCTGAACGGCAACGATCCCGAAACCTGGGCTGCCGACGGGATGATCGATAAGCCGCTGGAGCTGCTGCAATACCTGTGAAGCAGGATTTAAAGCTCCGTAAACCGCGCTTCCAGGCGTCCTACCTGCTTGCAAACCATGGCAGCGGCCATATATGAGATAATGATTGTCTGGTTGAAAATCCTGAATTCCGGGGGCGACCAGGTTTCGACGTGGGTAGCGAAGCAGTGCAGGGCATACCGAGGGCCAGTCACCTCGTAAATACAACTGGAACACTATAAACGCAAACGACTCGCGTTACGCTCTAGCCGCTTAATCCCGGCTGG
>JACPTJ010000129.1 GCA_016192835.1 Betaproteobacteria bacterium | reverse complement strand
CTTCCTTCGGCGCCGCCTTGCCGGCGGCCTGGTCGTCGACCTTGGTCGTGATTTTGCCGCTTGCAATGGACTTCGATTCCCGCGCCGGCGACTCTCCCGCGGCCTCCGCCAGTTTCTGGCGATAAGCGTTCCAGTTCGCCTCCTCCACGCGAACTTCCTTCACTGCCTCGGGCTGACCGATAGCAATGACACTTTCCCTTTCCGGGATGCGTAGTATCTTGCCGGTCTTCAGATGGTTCATATTGCGGGCGAATGCATCGGGATTGGCGTGATACAGACCGACCAGCATCTGCTCGAGCGTAACGCCTGGAGGTTTGACTTTGGAGGCGATCCTGCCAAGTGTCTCGCCGCGCTTGACCGGACCATAGGCTTTGTCTGCGGCTGCAGTCGCGGCGGCGACCGGGGGCTTGGCAGGCCGCGCCTTTTCGGCGGCAGGCTTGGCTTCGACTGGCGCCGCGGCGGCCACCGGCGGCGGTTGCCGCGCCGGTTCGATCGGTTGCGGTTCGGGCGTCACCGGCGGGGTAACCACCATTGGCGATACTACCGGCGCATCCGGCGCGATGGCCACTGTGGGCGGTGTATACCCGATCGGATCGATCAGCGCCGTGTACTCGCGCACCAAGCGTCCCTGCGGCCAGCTCAGTTCGACCAGCAGATGGATGAACGGCTCGTTGACCGGGCGCGTCGAAATGACCTTGATATAGGACTGGCCGTCCGGGCGACGCTCGATGGTCATGCGCACGCCGACCAAGGCCGGACTGTACAAAATATTGGCCTGCGTGTAGGCTTCGGGCGGGGCAAGGCGCGCAACAAGGGTAGCTGATTCGCCTGCCCGCACCGATACCAGATCGACTTCCGCCAACAGCGGCTGTCCTAAAGCCGACAAAATGGTGAGCTTGCCTAAACCGGCTGCGTGGGCCACCCACGGTATCAGCAGGAACAACCCCGCCAATAGCCATGTTTTGTACGGTGTTTTACGCACTACTCACCCTATTGTTATTCCATGTAATAAGTAAATTAGCATCAAATAGTTAGAGTTGCAAGCTAACCTTGTCTCTAACATCTTGAATCGATTAGCCAACCGCCTGCGGCACCCCAGGAGACGCAGCCAGATATTGCATCCGGGCCCGCCAAAAATCTACTATTTTTCGAGCAGGATGCGCAGCATGCGGCGTAACGGTTCGGCGGCCCCCCATAACAGCTGGTCGCCAACCGTAAATGCGGACAGATATGCGCCCCCCATCGCGAGCTTGCGCAGCCGGCCGACGGGTATATGCATCTGGCCGGTGACGGCCGCCGGTGTCAGTTCCCGCTCGGAACGCTCGCGCTGGTTCGGGATCACCCGCACCCAGTCGTTCGCGGACGCGATCATTCCGGTGAGTTCATCCAGCGGCACGTCTTTTTTAAGCTTGATGGTCAGCCCCTGGCTGTGGCATCGCATCGCGCCGACCCGCACGCAAATGCTCTCGACCGGCGTGGCGGGCTTTCCAAATGACTCGCCGCGTCCGAGGATCTTGTTGGCCTCGGCACCGCCTTTCCACTCCTCGAGCGACATGCCGTCGCCCAGGTCCGCGTCGATCCACGGTATCAGGTTACCGGCCAACGGCACGCCCCGGAAGTTTTCCGTCGGCAGGGTGCCGTCGGTCTGCTTTGCATGCACCTTGCGGTCGATCTCCAGAATGGCGGAAGCCGGATCGGCCAGCAGGTCTTTGACCGCGGCGTTGACCAGACCGAACTGGCTCAGCAGCTCGCGCATGTGTTGCGCGCCACCGCCCGAAGCCGCCTGGTAGGTCATGCAAGTCATCCACTCGACGAGATCGTGCTGGAACAACCCGTGCATGCCCATCAGCATGCAGCTCACCGTGCAGTTGCCGCCGATGTAGTTCTTGATCCCTTTTGCAAGTCCATTCCTGATGACCGCCAGGTTGACCGGGTCGAGAACGATGATCGCATCCTCTTTCATGCGCAACGTCTTCGCCGCGTCGATCCAGTAGCCGTTCCAGCCCGCGGCGCGCAGCTTCGGATAAATCCCGGTGGTGTAGTCGCTGCCCTGGCAGGTTACGATAACGTCCAGCGTCTTCAAGGCATCGAGGTCGCCCGCGTCTTTGAGAGGTGCGACGGCCTTGCCGATCGCCGGACCGCTGCCGCCGACTTGGGACGTCGTAAAAAACTCGGGCTCGATAGGATCGAAGTCACGCTCGGCCTGCATGCGCTGCATCAGCACCGAACCGACCATGCCCCGCCATCCGACAAAACCGACTCGCATCATGATTACGCCTTCAAAACCAAAAAAAGTTGCTCCGCGTGCCCTGCGCCTACCCCGCGGCAAGCCACGGGAAATTGCAATTGGTGTAGGGTGCGCTTGCGCACCATCCGGCAATCGGTGCGCAAGCGCACCCTACACCGAAATTCAACGTTTTGATCATCGTGCGCGTTGGCGCGCGCCTCACTGCATCGCCGCGACTACGGCGTCGCCCATTTCGGCCGTGCCGATCCGGCGCATTTCGGTTTCGCAAATATCTGCCGTGCGAAGCCTTTGGGCCAGAACCTTTTTCACCGCTGCCTCGATGCGTTGCGCCGCGTCTTCGCGGTTAAACGTGTAGCGCAGCATCATCGCCGCCGACAATATCGTTGCGAGCGGATTGGCGATGTTCCTGCCGGCGATATCGGGCGCCGAACCGTGCGCCGGCTCGTACAATCCCTTGTTGTTCGCATCGAGCGACGCCGACGGCAGCATGCCGATCGACCCGGTCAGCATCGACGCTTCGTCCGACAGGATGTCGCCGAACATGTTGCCGGTGACGATCACGTCGAACTGCTTCGGATTGCGCACCAGCTGCATCGCCGCGTTGTCGACATACATGTGCGACAACTCGACCTGCGGATATTTTTTGGCGACATCTTTCACGACCTCGCGCCACAGGCGGCTCGTCTCGAGCACGTTTTCCTTGTCGACCGAGCATAGCTTCCTGCCGCGTTTGAGAGCCGCCTGAAAACCGACTTCGGCGATGCGCCGGATTTCGGACTCCGCATAAAGCATGGTGTCGTAGCCCTCGCGCTCCCCGCGTTCATTGGTGCGTCGCCCGCGCGGCGACCCGAAATAGATGTCGCCGGTCAACTCGCGCAGGATCAGGATGTCGAGACCCGCGACCAGCTCGGGCTTGAGCGAGGAGGCGCCGGCCAGCTCCTCGAACAGGAATACCGGGCGCAGGTTGGCAAACAAGCCGAGTTCCTTGCGTATGCGCAGCAGACCCTGCTCGGGACGCTGGGGTCTCGGCAGCGCATCGTACCGGGGCCCGCCGACCGCGCCGCACAGCACCGCATCGGCCTGTTTGGCAAGTTTCAATGTCGGCTCCGGCAACGGGTCGCCGTGCGCCTCATAGCCCGCGCCGCCGAAGGGCGCAGGCTCGAGCTCGAGCCCGAGGCCGTCGCGCCTGAGCACCTCGAGCACCCTGACCGCCTGCGCGATGATTTCGGGGCCGATGCCGTCGCCGGCCAGTACTGCGATTTTCATGTTCGAATCAAAACAGCCACGGCTGTTCGCTGCGCCGTTTGGCCTCGAACGCCTTGATCTTGTCGGCGCGCTGCAGCGTGAGTCCGATTTCATCGAGGCCGTTGAGCAGCGCGTGTTTGCGAAACGGGTCGATTTCGAACTTGAACACTTCTCCGCCGGGGGTGGTCACGCTCTGTTGCTCGAGGTCCACCGCCAGCCGATAGCCGGGGGTCGAGCTCATCTCGCTGAACAACCGGTCCACGGTCTTGGCGTCGAGCCGTATCAACAGCAAGCCGTTCTTGAAGCTGTTGTTGAAGAAAATGTCCGCGAAACTCGGCGCGATCACCGCCTGAAAGCCATATTGCAGCAGCGCCCACGGCGCGTGCTCGCGCGAGGAGCCGCAGCCGAAGTTCTCACGCGCGAGCAGGATCTGCGCTCCCTGGTAACGCGGCTGGTTGAGCACGAAATCAGGGTTGAGCGGGCGCCCGCTGTTGTCCATGCCCGGCTCGCCGTGATCGAGATAGCGCCACGCGTCAAAAAGGTTGGGGCCGTAGCCGGTGCGCTTGATCGACTTCAGAAACTGCTTCGGAATCACCGCGTCGGTGTCGACGTTGGCGCGGTCAAGCGGCGCCACCAGGCCTTCGCGTGATACAAATTTTTCCATGAGAATCCCTATAACCTCTCGCCGCGGAGGACGCAGAGGACGCGGCGGAAAACCAAACCAAAATTAAATTTCATAATCACTTGCCCTCAATCTTCCCTCTGCCCACCCCTTTAGCCTTTCGGACCCCATTTCCCGTCCTTTCATTTCGTCTTGTTGCCTTTCCGTGCGTCCTCTGCGTCCTTTGCGATTTGCGTTGTTCCTAATCAAAGGTTCGCACATCGACGAAATGTCCCGCGATCGCCGCGGCCGCGGCCATCGCCGGGCTCACCAGGTGCGTGCGGCCGCCGGCGCCCTGGCGCCCCTCGAAGTTCCGGTTCGACGTCGACGCGCAACGCTCGCCCGGCGCCAACTGGTCTTCGTTCATGCCGAGGCACATCGAGCAGCCCGGCTCGCGCCATTCAAAACCGGCTTCGACAAAAATCTTGTCGAGCCCTTCCTGTTCAGCCTGTCTCTTGACCGGCCCGGAACCCGGCACCACCATCGCCAGCTTGATGCTGGAGGCGACTTTCCTGCCTTGCGCGACCGCGGCTGCGGCGCGCAAATCCTCGATGCGGGAGTTGGTGCAGGAACCGATGAACACCTTGTCGAGATTGATCCCGGTGATCGGCGTGTTCGGTTTGAGCCCCATGTAATTGAGCGCACGCTCGATCCCTTCACGCTTCACGGGATCGGGTTCCCTGGCGGGATCGGGCACAGCGCCGTCGACGGTGGTCACCATCTGCGGCGAAGTGCCCCACGTCACCTGCGGCTGGATGGTCGCGGCGTCGAACGTCACGATCTTGTCGAATTGCGCGCCCTCGTCGCTCGTCAGCGTCCGCCAGTAAGCGGCGGCCTGGTCCCACATTGCACCCTGCGGCGCGAGCGGACGGCCTTTGACGTATTCGATCGTGGTGTCGTCGACCGCGACCATGCCGGCGCGTGCGCCGGCTTCGATCGCCATGTTGCACAGAGTCATGCGACCTTCCATCGACAGGCTGCGGATCGTGCTGCCGGAGAATTCGATCGCGTGTCCGGTGCCGCCGGCCGTACCGATCTGTCCGATCACGGCAAGCGCGATGTCTTTCGCAGTAACGCCCGCGCCGAGCCTGCCCTCGACCACCACCTGCATGGCCTTCATGCTCTTTGTCACCAGGCATTGGGTCGCGAGCACGTGCTCGACTTCGGAGGTGCCGATGCCGAAGGCGAGACAGCCGAAAGCGCCATGCGTGCTGGTATGCGAATCGCCGCACACCACCGTCATTCCGGGCAGCGTCGCGCCGGTTTCCGGCCCGATCACGTGCACGATGCCCTGCCGCTCGTCGCGGAACGGAAAATAGGTGAGCGCGCCGTGTTCCTTGATGTTTTGATCGAGCGTTTCGACCTGCAGCCGCGATATCGGGTCCTGGATGCCGCGGTCCCAGTCCCGGGTCGGCGTATTGTGGTCCGCAGTGGCGACGATCGACTGCACGCGCCACGGCTTGCGGCCGGCGAGCTTGAGCCCTTCGTACGCCTGCGGGCTGGTGACTTCGTGCACGAGGTGGCGGTCGATGTAAATGAGTGCGGTGCCATCGGCGTCCTGATCGACGAGATGGCTTTCCCACAACTTCTCGTAGAGCGTTTTCACTGTCATGAATTTTCTACTGTAAGCCCTTGGAAACGTGGAATTATGTCATAGTTCGACAACACGTGACCAGCGTTAGTTTCCGTACCCACTGCGCGCGCTGCGCCGATCGCCCAGTTTGAGCCACAGGATTACCATGCCCGCGAACGCGCACGCCGCGGCGCCGGAGAACGTGAGTCCCGCGCCGAGCCGCTCCCAGGCGTAGCCCGCATACAATCCGCCGAGCGTGCCGCCAAGACCGAACGTGAGGCTCGTATATATCGCCTGGCCGCGCGCCTGGTTGCGGCCGCGGAAAAAACGGTGCACGTAACCGAGTGCTGCGGCATGAAACGAGCCGAAGCTTGCCGCGTGCAGCGTCTGCGCCAGCAGCAACAGCAGCAGGTTGTCCGCCCACCAGGCAATGATCACGAAACGCACGGCCGTGAGCGCGAAACTCGCGATCAGCACGTCGCGCAGCGTGTACGCGCGGAACAGATGCGACATCCAGAAAAAAATCGCGATCTCGCAAATCACTCCCAGCGCCCACAGCCAGCCGACCGCACCTTTCGTGTAACCGTAGCCGACCAGATAAATCGAGTAAAACGTGTAGTACGGTCCGTGTGCGACGGCCATCAGCGCGCACGCCACCATCAACGCCACAACCTGAGGCTGCCGCAACACATTCGCGATCGGCGTGTGCTCGTGGATATGCTCCACGTGCGGGGCTTCGGGAACCGCCATCAGCAGGGCGGCGGCGCCGATCAATATCGCGAGCATGATCCAAAGCAGCGCGCCTATCGGCAACCAGTCGAGCGCGTAGCCGATGAGCAGCACTGCGGCGATGAATCCGATCGACCCCCACACCCGGATGCGCCCGTACTGCGCCGTGTGCTCGCCGAGATGCGTGAGCGTCGTGACTTCGACGAGCGGGAGTGCCGCGCTCAGAAAAAAACTCATCAACAGCACGATCGCGAACAGCGACTCGAAACCGCGCGCGGCAAACAATCCGCAATAAACCGCGGTGCCAATAACAGTCCCGATACGCGCGATGCGCAAGCGGCGCCGGCTGCGATCCGCGAGCCAGCCCCACAGGTGCGGCGCAAAAATGCGCACCAACTGCGGCAACGCCATGATGACGCCGATGCCAGCCGCGGCAACACCGCTTGCGTTCAGGTAGAGGCTGAAGTACGGCGCGAACGCGCCGATATAGGCGAAGTAGAAAAAATAGACGCCGGCAAGCCGCCAGTAGGGTAAGTCACGCATGGCAAAGCCTGACGCCACGCGTCACGCTTCGTCGGGGTCGGGATTCTCTGTCGCGGCGATGTTGCGCAACCGTTCGATTACGTCGCGCGGCGCCTGCGCGCCGATTTTCGGCGTGGCGCACACGATATCGGCATTCTGCGCGCGATGGCGCAACGCATGGTCCATCAGCGTCAGCGCAAGCATCGCCTCGCAAATCGGCGTCGCGCGGATGCCGACGCACGGATCGTGGCGGCCGTGCGTTTCGATGGTGGTCGCGCGTCCCTGCTTGTCGATCGTGCGGCGGGGTAGCCGGATGCTCGAAGTCGGCTTGACCGCGACGTTGACGACAATGTCCTGCCCGCTCGAAATTCCGCCGAGGATGCCGCCCGCGTTGTTGGACAGAAATCCCTGCGGCGACATCTCGTCCGAGTGCTCGGTGCCTTTCTGCCCGACGGCGGCAAAACCTGCGCCGATCTCGACGCCTTTCACCGCGTTGATGCTCATCATGTTGTACGCGATGTCGGCGTCGAGCTTATCGTAGACCGGTTCGCCCCACCCGACCGGCACGCCGGATGCGATGGTCGTGATCCTGGCGCCGCACGAGTCCCCGGACTTGCGCAGCTTGTCCATGAATTCTTCGAGCTGCGGCACAGCCCCGGCGTCCGCCACAAAAAACGGATTCGCATTGACCGCGTCCCACGATTTGAACGGCACTTCAAGCGGCCCGAGCTGTGACAGGTAGCCGCGCACCATGACGCCGTATTTCTCGCGCAGCCATTTCCTGGCGATCGCCGCCGCCGCGACGCGCACCGCCGTTTCGCGCGCCGAGGCGCGCCCGCCACCCCGGTAATCGCGGATGCCGTATTTCTGCCAGTAGGTGTAATCGGCGTGGCCCGGCCGGAACGTGTCCTGGATTTTCGAGTAATCCTTGCTGCGCGCATCGACGTTGCGAATGAGCAGCGCAATGGGCGTGCCAGTGGTTTTTCCCTCGAACACGCCGGACAGAATTTCGACCACGTCGTCTTCGCGCCGCTGCGTGACGTGGCGCGAGGTGCCGGGCTTGCGCCGGTCGAGGTCATTCTGGATATCGGCTGTGGACAATTCGAGGCCGGGCGGGCAGCCGTCGACCACGCAGCCGATCGCCGGCCCGTGGCTTTCGCCGAACGAGGTCACGCAAAACAGTTTGCCGAGAGTGCTGCCGGACATGGGCCACCTACTGAGTATTCCCGAATGAGTTTAACATAGCAACTCCGAACCCCCGAGGGTACAACGATGCCCGACAAACCCGATCCCAACAAACTCAAAGGTCCCGGCGGCATGACCATGCGGCAGTTGCACGAGCTCGTGAAACAAAGCGCTGCGCGCGACCGCGCGGGGGGCAGGGTAGCGAACAAGCTCGCGCAAAAGCCCAACCGCTGGCAGCGGTTTGTGCGCTACGTGTGGGACAAGAAAAGGGGATGACGCCGCCTGAGCGCATGCAGAAACAGGTAAACACCGAGCGCCGCCACCAAATGCTTGAGCGTGTGGCCGCTCACGACATGCAGCGCGGAAAAAACCGGCTCGTCCGCCAGCTCGAGCAATTTCGCCACGCCGTATGCGCCCAGCAGCGCCCAGATCCACCGCACGTGCGAGAACGCCGACGGAAACAGCAGCAAAATGAGCGGGATAAGAGCCATGGGCAGGTACTGCACGATGATGTAGAGCCGAAGGTCGCCGCGCCCCGCCTCTTCCGTAACATGCCAATACGCGACTGAAACCAGACCGAAGGCCAGCAGCGGCCATAACAGCAACCGGCCGAGTCGCGCGCTGATGTGTTCGCCCACGATGACAGCGAAAAAGGCCATGAAGGCAACGGCCATCGGCAGACGGTCCCAAACGAGGGTGTCATGCGTCGGGGCCAGGTGGTAATACGCGGAACCGAACGCGGCGAAGATCATGCTGATGAAGAAAAACAGGTAGGCCGGCCTGAGAGACAAAAGCGCACCGCGGGGCCACGGCCCAAGAAGTTGTATCGTCCCGGCCAGTCCGACGGCGAGAAACGGCAGGCTCGACACGACATCCCAGAAGTTCGGAACGCCCCAGATGCGCCGCCGGTCCGCGAAGACGTGATAACCGGAAGGCTGTGCGATGGGCTCCAGGAACGCGACGGCGACAGCAGATGCGGCCGCCACCGCCAGGAGAATCGATAAGCGAACCCGGCGTGAATTGATGAAATACATTGCGGCCAGCAGCCTGTAAGACTTAACAGTCCGCCCAGGCTGCTAAAGGCAAAACCAGTCGATCATTCATAATCAACTCGTTGTCGGGTCTAAGGCCGACAAATTCCTCGCCATGGAATCGAGCAATGATAGGCCCCACGCGACGCCAAAACCCGTCACATCGGAGGCCACCGCGCCCAGCCCTCCCTTGCAGCTGCTGCCCGACAGGTCGACGTGAATCCACGGCACCTCGCCGGCAAAACGCTTGAGAAAGCGCGTCGCCAGGATGTGGTCGGCGTCGCCCTCCAGCGTGCACTGCTTGACGTCGGCGATCTTGCTGTCGAGCGCGCTGTCGTAATCGGCATCCATCGGAAATGCGCACACCCGCTCGCCGGAGGCCCTGCCCGCTGTTACCGCTTGCGCGGCAAGCTCATCGGTGGTCGCGAACACCCCGCTGTAGCGGTCCCCGAGCGCGACGTGCATGCTGCCCGTCAGCGTCGCGAAATCGACGAGCAGCCGGGGTTTCTCGCGCGCGGCAAGCGTCAGCGTATCCGCGAGCACCATGCGTCCCTCGGCGTCGGTGTGCGTGACCTCGATCGTGGTGCCGTTCAGCGCCGTCACCACGTCGTTCTGCTTGTAGGCTTTCGGGCTGATGTGGTTTTGCGCCAGCGCCATCCAGCAGTCGATATTGGCCGGGAGCGCGGCGCGAGTTGCGGCAAGCAGGATGCCCAGCGCGACCGCGGAGCCGTTCATGTCCTCGTGCATGCCATGCATGTAGCGCGCCGGCTTGAGGTTATGGCCGCCGGTGTCGAAGCAGATGCCCTTGCCCACCAGCGCGACGGTCTGGCGCGCGTGCCGTGGACGGTAACGCAGATGCACGATGGCGGCATCGTCGTCCGCGCTGCCCTGCGCGACCGCACAGAAAGCGCCGGCGCCCATTTTCCTGAGCCGCTTGAGATCGTATTCCTCGTGCTTCCAGCCGTGCTGCCTGGCGAGTTGCCTGATGCGGTCGCGATAGCTCGCGGGCGTCAGTTCGTTGGGCGGCAACATCGTCAACTCGCGGCACAGCAGAAGTCCCTCGGCACGCGCGCGCAATGCGGGATATCCGTTCGGGTCGCGATGACCATATACGTGGATCGTCGTGAGCGGCCGGTGTTCCGTTTTTTTCTTGCGCTCCGGCAGGAGCGCGCCGTTTACCCAAGCGCAATACACCGCGACCTCGGCTGCGTACTTCCGGTGCGCGGCGTCACCAGGCACCACAATCGCGACTTCGCGCGGGTTTTCCGCGAGCAGCAGCTGCAACGCGTTCCTCACCGCCGTCTGCGATTCGAACTGCGATTTGCCCGGATCGAGCATGCCCCACGCCGCCAAAGCGCCGTTGCCGAGGCTGCCCGCGAGCGGGGTCTTGCCAAGCTCGCCGACTTTCATGCGGCGCCGCTTGAGCAACGCCGCCAACGGTGCGCAGTCCGGCCAGCCGTCGGATAGCTGCTTTGCGTTCGGCAGCAGGAACAGAATGTGCGAATGTTTCCTCAGCGCCGCACCGGTCGGCGCATCCGCGTGTTGTAGCAATCTGGCAAGCATTAACGTCCTTTGAGTATGAATCCGGGCAAATTATAATCGTTCTTTGACGCCATTCCGGGAGCGCCGATGAAAGCATCGTTTGTTGCAGTGATTCTGGCCGCACTGCTTGGTGCTGCATCCGCTGGTCACGCGCAGGAAATCGTGACGTTGCCGACACGCGATGGAGTGACGCAGTCGTATCTGCTCACGGTGCCTTCCGGCGACAAACCCACGGCTGCGGCGATCCTGCTGCCGGGCGGCCCCGGACACATTCGGCTACGCAATGAAGGCGGCCGCATCCGGCTCGCTGAAGGCAATTTTCTGGTGCGCTCGCGCCAGTTGTTTGTCGAGCGCGGCCTCGTCGCAGCCGTCATGGACTCCCCCTCCGATCAGCCTCAGGGCATGGACGACGGGTTCCGACTCGGCGACAAACACGCAACCGACATCCGGCGCGTAGCCGAAGACTTGACGCGCCGCTTTCCGGGAATCCCGGTTTTTCTGGTCGGCACCAGCCGCGGCACGGTCTCCGCGGCAGCAGCGGGGCGCGCGCTTGGAGAATCCGTTGCCGGTGTTGTGCTGACGTCGACACTTTTCGTGGGGGGTGGACGCTCCGGCCCCGGCTTGAGCGGTTTCGATTTCAAGACCATCCGCGCACCCGTCCTGTTCGTGCACCATGCCGACGATGGATGCAGGTACACGCCATACCGCGACGCGAAAAACCTCTCCGCGCAGTTCGCGTTGATCACCGTGAACGGCGGCGACCCGGCACGCTCCGGTCCGTGCGAACCCTTCAGCGCACACGGCTACCTCGGCAAAGAGACAGAAACGGTTGATGCCCTGGTCAACTGGATGCTGAAGAAACCCTATCGCACCAATATCGACTAGAATTCCATTGGCCCTGAATCCCGACTGCCTCCGATGCGCCAATACCTCGACTTGATGCAGCATGTGCTGAACCACGGCACGCGCAAAAGTGACCGCACGGGCACCGGCACGCTCAGTGTCTTCGGCGCTCAATTGCGCTTCGATCTCGATGCCGGCTTTCCGCTGCTGACCACCAAGAAAGTCCACCTCAAATCGATCGTCCACGAGTTGCTGTGGTTCCTCAAGGGAGAGACCAGCGTCAAGTACCTGCAGGACAACGGGGTCACGATCTGGAACGAATGGGCTGACGCGCAGGGCAACCTCGGGCCGGTCTACGGCTACCAGTGGCGTTCGTGGCCGGCGGCGGACGGCCGCCACATCGACCAGATCAGCCAGGTGCTGGAGCAGATCCGGACCAACCCGGACTCGCGGCGCATGATAGTTTCGGCGTGGAACGTCGCGGACCTGGACAAGATGGCGCTGATGCCGTGCCACGCTTTTTTCCAGTTTTATGTCGCGGGCGGCAGACTTTCCTGCCAGCTCTACCAGCGCAGCGCCGACCTCTTCCTCGGCGTGCCGTTCAATATCGCTTCCTACGCGCTGCTGACGATGATGATTGCCCAGGTATGCGGGCTCGGGCTTGGCGATTTCGTGCATACCTTCGGCGACACCCATCTTTACCTCAATCACCTCGACCAGGCGCGCGAACAGTTGTCCCGCGAGCCGCGGCAATTACCGCTCATGCGCATCAACCCTCGCGTGAACAATCTGTTCGATTTCAAGTATGAGGATTTCACCCTCGAAGGCTACGATCCGCACCCCGCAATCAAAGCGCCAATCGCCGTTTGAGCAAAAAGGAAGCCGCGATGGGTGAAGCGAAAAATCCGGGCGCAGTGCAACACGAATCACCAATCACGAATCACCAATCACGGCCTTCAAGGCTTTCAATCATCGTCGCGATGGCACGCAATCGCGTGATCGGCGCCAACAACGCGATCCCCTGGCACTTGCCCGCGGAACTCGGGATGTTCAAGGCCATCACCATGGGTCATCACATCATCATGGGCCGAAATACCTGGGAGTCGATCGGGCGTCTGCTGCCGGGCCGCACCACGGTGATCGTGACGCGCCGGCGCGATTTTTGCGTCCCCGGCGCGATCGTCGCCGATTCGCTCGACGCAGCGCTCGCCGCATGCCGCAACGACGATGAAGTCTTCGTCATCGGCGGCGCGCAGCTTTACGCGGCCGCATTGCCGCGCGCGGACCGGATCTACCTGACCCAGGTCGATGCCGACGTCGAGGGCGATACGCTGATGCCGCAATTCGACCTGGCGCAATGGCGCGAGCGCTCCTCGCAGGCGTTCAGCGCCGATGACAGGAACCCCTACGATTACAAACTGACGGTATTCGAGCGCATCCATTGAGTATTACGTAATTGGACGACCGTTTCGCGGAGGGTCGCCCCCCTCACCCCGGCCCGGCCCCCTCGCTCGCTGCGCTGGCTCTCCCCCATTTCCGGGGGAGAGGGAGGCAGGTGTACTACTGCGCGACGCAGTCGACGAAGTAGCGCGAGCGCCGGCTGGTTTCATCGGCGACGAGACCGTGGATATCGGTGTCGAACCCCGGAAACTTCTGGTTGAAGGATTTCGCGAACTTCAGGTAACGCACGATCGTCGCGTTGAAACGCTCCCCGGGAATCAGCAGCGGGATCCCCGGCGGATACGGCGTCAGCAGCACGCTCGTCACGCGGCCCTCGAGCTGGTCGATCTCGACGCGGTCGATCTCGCGGTGCGCGAGCCGCGCCCACGCATCGGCAGGCCGCATCGCGGGCTCCATGGTGGACAAGTACATTTCCGTCGTGAGCCGTGCCACATCGTTGGCCTTGTACACGCCGTGAATCTGGGTGCACAGATCGCGCAGCCCGACTTTCTCGTATTGCGGATACTTGTTCACGAACTCGGGCAGGATGCGCCACATCGGCGCGTTGTGGTCATAGTCGTCCTTGAACTGCTGCAGCTCCGTCACCAGCGTGTTCCAGCGGCCCTTGGTGATGCCGATCGTGAACATGATGAAGAACGAGTACAGACCCGTCTTCTCAACGATGATGCCGTGCTCGGCGAGGTACTTGGTCACCACGGCGGCAGGCATGCCCGGATTCGAGAAAGCGCCCGACACGTCGAGTCCCGGGGTAATCACGGTTGCTTTGATCGGGTCGAGCATATTGAAGCCAGGGGCAAGCTCGCCGAACCCGTGCCAGCGTTCGTTGGCGCGCAGCATCCAGTCGTCGCGGCTACCCATCCCTTCCTCGGACAGCTGCTCCGGACCCCAGACCTTGAACCACCAGTCCTTGCCGAACTCCTCGTCGACTTTGCGCATCGCGCGCCGGAAATCCAGCGCCTCGAGTATCGACTCCTCAACCAGCGCCGTGCCGCCCGGCGGCTCCATCATCGCCGCGGCCACGTCGCAGGAGGCGATGATCGCGTACTGGGGCGAAGTGGACGTGTGCATCAGGTACGCCTCGTTGAAACTGTGGCTGTCGAGCTTGCGCTGCTCGCTGTCCTGCACCAGTATCTGGGAAGCCTGGGAAAGTCCGGCCAGCAATTTGTGAGTCGATTGGGTCGAAAAAATGATCGACTCCTTGCACCGCGGCCGGTCCTGGCCGATCGCATGCATGCCCCGGTAAAAGTCGTGAAACGTCGCGTGGGGCAGCCAGGCCTCGTCGAAGTGCAGCGTGTCGACCTTGCCGTCGAGCATCTCCTTGATGGTGTCGACGTTATAGAGTATGCCGTCGTAAGTGCTTTGCGTGAGGGTCAGCACGCGCGGCTTGGCCTTGACCTCGCGCGCGAACGGGTTGGCGTCGATCTTCTTCTGGATGTTCTCCCAGCGAAACTCCTCGAGCGGAATGGGACCGATGATGCCGAAGTGATTGCGCGTCGGCATCAGGAATACGGGCACGGCGCCCGTCATCGTGATGGCGTGCAGGATCGAGACATGGCAGTTGCGGTCCACGATCACGACGTCGCCTGGCGCCACCGTCGAATGCCACACCATCTTGTTGGAAGTGGATGTGCCGTTGGTGACAAAGAACAAATGATCGCAGTTGAAAATCCGCGCCGCGTTGCGCTCTGAAGCCGCGACCGGTCCGGAATGATCGAGCAACTGCCCCAGTTCGTCGACTGCGTTGCACACGTCGGCGCGCAGCATGTTTTCGCCGAAGAACTGGTGGAACATCTGGCCGACCGGGCTCTTGAGGAAGGCCACGCCGCCCGAGTGCCCCGGGCAGTGCCACGAATAGGAGCCGTCCTGGGCGTAATTGGTCAGCGCGCGGAAAAACGGCGGCGCCAGGCCGTCGAGATAGGTGCGAGTCTCGCGGATGATATGGTGGGCGACGAACTCCGGCGTGTCTTCGAACATGTGAATGAAGCCGTGCAGTTCGCGCAGAATGTCGTTGGGAACGTGGCGCGAGGTCTTGGTTTCGCCGTAGAGATAAATCGGGATCTCCGCGTTCCTGAAACGGATTTCCTCGATGAACTTGCGCAGGTTCAGCACGGCCGGATCGAGTTCCGGGCCCGGCGTGAATTCCTCGTCGTCGATCGAAAGAATGAACGCCGAGGCGCGCGATTGCTGCTGCGCGAACTGCGAGAGATCGCTGTAGGTCGTGACCCCGATGACCTCTATGCCCTCATTTTCGATCGCCTTGGCGAGCGCGCGTATGCCGAGGCCGCTCGCGTTCTCCGAGCGGAAATCCTCGTCGATGATGATGACCGGGAAATGGAATTTCATTGGGAGTAGAGATACCTCACGTATTTTGAACCACGATCTTCGGGAATGCCGCCGAATGGTCCTGCTGCTTCTCGGCGATCTTGACGGCGACCCGGCGCGCAATCTGGCGATAAATCTCGGCCACCCGGCCGTCCGGGTCGGCAACCACCGTCGGCTTGCCGGAATCGGCCTGCTCGCGGATCTGGATGTCGAGCGGCAGCGCCCCCAGCAGCTCGACCCCGTAATCCTTGCTCATGCGCGCCCCGCCACCCTCGCCGAACATGTGCTCCTCGTGGCCGCACTTGGAGCAGATGTGCAGGCTCATGTTCTCGACGATGCCGAGGATCGGAATATTGACCTTCTCGAACATCTTGAGACCCTTGCGGGCGTCCATCAGCGCGATGTCCTGGGGCGTGGTCACGATGATTGCGCCAGTGACCGGTACGCGCTGGGCGAGCGTCAGTTGGATGTCGCCGGTGCCGGGTGGCAAGTCGACCACCATGTAGTCGATGTCACGCCACTTGGTCTCGTTGATCAACTGCTCGAGCGCCTGGGTCACCATCGGCCCGCGCCACACCATCGGCGTCTCGACGTCGATCAGGAAGCCGATCGACATCGCCTGGATGCCATGGCCTTCCATCGGCTCGAGCGACTTGCCGTCCTTGGACTCCGGCCGGCCGTGGATGCCGAGCATGGTCGGCTGCGACGGGCCGTAGATATCGGCATCCAGCATGCCGACGCTGGCGCCTTCCGCGGCAAGCGCCAACGCGAGGTTGACCGCGGTCGTGCTCTTGCCGACCCCGCCCTTGCCGGAGGCAACAGCGATGATGTTTTTCACGCCCGGGATCAGTTTGACGCCGCGCTGCACCGCGTGCGAGACGATCTTGATCGTCACGTTGGCGGTCACGCTGCCAATGCCGGGGATGGCCTTGAGCTTCGCCACGACCTGCTTGCGGATCGGTTCGACCTGGGTTTTCGCCGGGTAGCCGAGCAGAATGTCGAGCGACACGTTATCGCCGTCGACCTTAATGTTCCTTGCCTCCTTGCCCGTCACGTAGTCCTTGCCGGTGTTGGGGTCGGTGATTTCTTTCAGCGCGGCCTGGACCTGCTGCACGGTAATTGCCATGGATATTCCTGCTTCGTTTGCGGTGAGGGCAAGATTTTAAACAATTAATCCCGGAACGCCTACATAAACCGCCCGGTAACCACTCAATTACGAGGGTTTTTCGCCTGGTTTGTTACAATTCAACGCTCAACCAGCACGCTCGCCAAATGAAACGCAGAATCTTCGCCACCACCGCGCTGCCGTATGCCAACGGCTCGTTCCATATCGGCCACATCATGGAGTACATCCAGGCCGATATCTGGGTGCGTTTTCAGAGAATGCAAGGCCACGAGGTGCATTTTGTCTGCGCCGACGACGCGCACGGCGCGCCGATCATGCTCAAAGCCGAGGCGGAGGGTATCTCGCCGCAGGAACTCGTCGCCCGCATCGGCGCCGAGCGGCCGAAATACCTGCAGGGCTTCCACATCGCCTTCGACAACTGGCATTCGACCGACTCGCCCGAGAACGTCGAGCTGTCGCAGGATATCTACCGCAAGCTCAAGGCGGCGGGCTTGGTCTACGCCAAGCCGGTCGAGCAGTTCTACGACCCGGTCAAAGGCATGTTCCTCGCCGACCGCTACCTCAAGGGCGACTGCCCCAAGTGCGGCGCAAAGGACCAGTACGGCGACGCTTGCGAGGTATGCGGCTCGGTTTACGCGCCTACCGACCTGAAGAACCCCTACTCCACGCTTTCCGGCGCAACGCCGGTGCTCAAGACCTCGGAGCATTACTTCTTCAAACTCTCCGATGCCCGGTGCGTCGAGTTCCTGAAAAAGTGGATCAACGAGCCTGGACGGTTGCAGCCGCAGGTCGCGAACAAGGCCAAGGAGTGGCTGGAGGGCAGCGGCACGGAAGGGAAAAATGCGGCGCTCGGCGACTGGGATATCTCGCGCGACGCGCCTTATTTCGGCATTCCGATCCCCGATGCGCCGGGCAAGTATTTCTATGTCTGGCTCGACGCGCCGATCGGCTACCTGGCCAGCTTCAAGAACTATTGCGCGAGGCAGGGCATCGACCGGCAAGGACATCATCTACTTCCATACCCTGTTCTGGCCCGCGATGCTGCACTTCGCCGGCACGCCCTACAAGGTGCCGGACAACATCTACGTCCACGGCTTCATCAACGTCTCGGGCGAGAAAATGTCCAAGTCGCGCGGCACGGGCATCAGTCCGCTGCGTTATCTCGAAATCGGCATGAATCCCGAGTGGCTGCGCTACTACATCGCCGCCAAGCTCAACGCGAGCGTCGAGGACCTGGATTTCAATCCCGATGATTTCATGGCGAGAGTAAATAGCGATTTAATTGGGAAGTACGTGAATATTGCGAGCCGGTGCGCGGGTTTTATTTCGAAACACTTTGGTGGGAAACTCGGACGGATTTCGGACAAGGATATCGAGTGGTTACACAACGTACGAGGTGACAAGCTTCCCCATCTGATAAGGGAAAGGCTATCTGAACCTGCAGTGCTTCGGTATTCGGCAGCGCTCGCAGCCGGAGTAGGCTCAGAAACACGAGCCTCTGAGCTGATTCCAGAAAGTGAGCGAATTCGGGATTGTTATGACAATCGCGAATTTAGCAAAGCTCTCCGGATGATCATGATGTTGGCGGACCTGGCTAACAAGTATGTCGATAATGAAAAGCCTTGGGATTTGGCGAAAGCAAAATCAAAGGACCGACTACATCAGGTCTGCACGACGGCGCTATTGATGTTCTCTAAGCTGAGTATTCTTTTGAAGCCCGTACTACCAAGAACGGTCCAAGACGCCGAAATGTTTCTCAACTGCAATTCTCTCGATTGGGCACATTTGGATTTAGATCTTGGGCCAGGCCATGAAATACGCTCGTATAGCCCCTTGATGACCCGCGTCGATCCCAAGCAACTCGACGCGTTGTTCGACTTCGAAAAGGAACCTGCAAAAGTGACTTCCTCTACACCTCATCCTGCGTCGCCGTCCAAAGCGGGTGTAGCCCCCTCACCCCAGCCCTCTCCCCAAAGGGGCGAGGGTGAAGTCAGTGGCGCCCCGCAGATTACTATTGATGACTTCGCCAAGATCGATCTGCGGATCGCCAGGATAACGACGGCCGAGCACGTCGAAGGCGCGGACAAACTGCTGAAGCTCACGCTCGACGTAGGCAGTCTCGGCACGCGCCAGGTATTTGCGGGAATCAAATCGGCCTACGACCCGGCGACGCTGGTCGGGAAACTCACCGTCGTCGTCGCCAACCTCGCGCCGCGCAAAATGAAGTTTGGTATGTCGGAAGGCATGGTGCTCGCAGCTTCCGGCGAGACACCGGGACTTTTCCTGCTCTCGCCCGACTCCGGCGCCCAACCCGGCATGAAAGTGAAGTAAGAAACGTAGCGCAGGCGCCTCGCCTGCATTCCAAATCTACGGCGGCAGGCGAGGCGCCTGCGCTACAAATTCATCATGCGCATCGAAAAAATCGACGCAATCGCGATCTCCATTCCGCTGACGAAGGACTTCGGCGGCAGCACCTACCACGTCACGCGGCGTTGCACGGTCATTACGCGCATCCACGCCGGCGGCCTCGTCAGCGAAGTCTACAACGGCGATAACCGCGAACACGGCGGCGAGATCGTGCGCCTGATCCACGAGACCCTAACGCCGCTGGTTAAAGACGAAGACATCTTCGCGACGGAGCGCATCTGGGAAAAAATGTTCGCGCTCACGCATTCCAGCGGCGACAAGAAGCTGCTGCTCGAGGCAATCTCATGTATCGATTGCGCGGTATGGGACCTCGTCGGCAAGGCGCTGGGAAAGAGCGTACGCCAGTTGCTGGGCGGCTATCGCACGCGCCTCCCGCTGATTTCGATTGGCGGCTATTACGTCGAGGGCAAAACGCTCGCCGATTACGGCCGCGAAATGGAAATGTATCGCAATGCCGGCATGGCCGGC
>JACPTJ010000040.1 GCA_016192835.1 Betaproteobacteria bacterium | reverse complement strand
CCCAGCGGGCACCTGGCGAAATTCCGCTACTCATTTGTTTCTGAAGAAAACCTCAAGAAGCGCATGAATACTTGCCTTCAAGGTTTTCCCCTATGTTTTCTTGTTTCCGGAACGGCCCGCAGCGCTTGCGGTCGCGTCGGCGTGATGAGCGATAGCTGTGAAAACCGCTACACGTTATACTATGATTGACTTCTGTCCTGGATGATGAACTATGCCCGCAATTCGCTATCCGAAGACCGGCCTTGTTATCCCAAGCCGTGTGCTTAGGCCGCTTGGCGACGCTGTCACCGTAGAACGCTGGCGCGACGTGGTGATTATCGAATCGCCCGAGCGCCGTGCCGCACGCAAACGTCTGGCGCAGTTGGTGCGCAGACTGCGTAGGAATCGTCGCTCTGGGGATGCACCGAGTTTCGACGACATCACCGCCGAACGGGACGCGGTGAGACAGGCACGTGCGCGTTATCGTTGACACCAATGTCTTGGTGTCGGGTCTCATATCTTCTCGCGGCTCGCCCGCCCGGATAGTCGATGCGGTCCTCGCTGGCCGGATAATTCCGGTCATGAGCGAAGCCACCTTTGTCGATAAAGTCTTGCGAAGTTAAGGGATCGGCATGCCTTGACAGCGCATGAACGCACGTCCTAGAGTTCGGTCTCCCCCCAAAATTTTCCCTCGTAGAAGAACATGACTGTCCCATACGACGTAATCGTGGCCGGCAAAGGCAACGCCGCGCTGTGCGCCGCGCTTGCCGCGCATGAAAACGGCGCCAAGGTTCTGATGCTCGAAGCAGCTCCCGATGAAGAATCCGGCGGCAACAGCCGCTTCGCGGGCGGCGTGATGCGCTTCGCCTACGAATCGGTCGACGATCTGAAGCGCGTGACCGAACTTACCGACGAAGAAATCGCTAACAGCGATTTCGGCACCAATACGAAGGAAGAATTCTTCGACGATCTTTACCGGCTCACGAGCTACCGCACCGACGCGGATCTGTCCGAAATCCTGGTTACGCAAAGTCTCGACACGATGGCGTGGCTGCGCTCGCAAGGCGCGCGCTTCGTTCCCAATTACGGGCGCCAGTCGGGCATGGTCGGCGGCAAGCGTAAATTTTTCGGCCGCATGCCGATTGAAGTTTCGGGCGGCGGCGCCGGGCTGGTGCAGTACCTCGATGCGGCGGCGAAGAAAGCCGGCATCGACGTGCGCTACGACACGCGCGTGGCCTCGCTCATCTACGACGGCGAGCGGGTATCCGGCGTGCGCGCCCAGGAAAAAGGCAAGCCCGTCGAGCTGCGCGCCAAAGCGGTGGTGCTGGCATGCGGCGGCTTCGAGGCTAACCCCGAATGGCGCACGCGCTATCTCGGTCCGGGGTGGGAGCTCGCCAAGGTGCGCGGCACGCGCTTCAACGTCGGCGACGGCCTCAGGATGGCGCTCGATATCGGCGCCGCGCCTTATGGCAACTGGTCAGGCTGCCACGCGACCGGCTGGGACCGCTACGCGCCCGAGTTCGGCGACGTCAACGTCGGCGACCAGTTCCAGAAGCACAGCTACATTTTCGGCCTTCTGATCAACTCGGAAGGCAAGCGCTTCGTCGACGAAGGCTGGGACTTCCATTCGTTCACCTACGCCAAATACGGCGGCGAAGTGCTGAAGCAGCCCGGCCAGTTCGCGTGGCAGGTGTTCGATTCCAAGGTATCGAAACTGCTGCGCTCCGAATACCGCATCAAGTTCATGACCAAGGTCAGCGCGAACACCCTTGAAGATCTCGCCCCAAAACTCGAAGGCGTGAATGCGGACAATTTTCTCAAGACCGTGCACGAATACAATGCCGCGGTGCGTAAAGACGTGCCGTTCGACCACACCGTGAAGGACGGCAAGAGCACGGCCGGCATCGAACCGCCGAAATCGAACTGGGCGCAAGCGCTCGACACGCCGCCGTTCGATGCCTACGCAACCACCTGCGGCATCACCTTCACATTCGGGGGGCTGCGCATCGACCGCGAAACCGGCCAGGTGCTCAACGTGCACTTCCACAGGATCCCCGGCCTCTACTGCGCGGGCGAGATGGTGGGCGGGCTGTTCTATTTCAACTACCCGAGCGGCACCGGGCTGGTGTCGGGCGCGGTATTCGGCCGCATCGCGGGGCGCGGCGCGGCCCTCGCGGCCCGAGCCGCTTGATCCTAAATCCAACATTTGAACCGCGAAGGACGCCAAGGAAATCAATGCCAAGGTGAACCTGGATGCAATCACCAGATTGGTGATCTTGATAACAAGGCTTGTACTTTGTTTTCCTTCGCGTCCTTGGCGTCCTTCGCGGTGAAAAGCTTTATTGCGAGAACAGCATGCTGTCAGAACGTTCCGCCAGCAACCTGAAAACCTTTTTCAACCCATCCTCCGTCGCTCTGGTCGGCGCGACTGAAGATCTCTCCAAGTTTGGAGGACGATGCCTGAACCATATGCTCGAGTTCGGCTATCGCGGACGCGTCTATCCGGTTAATCCCAAGTATTCCACGCTTCGCGGCCTGCCCTGCTACCCGAGCATCCTCGAGCTGCCGGAAACGCCCGATCATGTCGGAATCGTGGTCGCCGCCGGCCGGGTGCTCGAAACGCTGCGCCAGTGCGCGGCAAAAGGCGTCAGGTTCGCCACGATCTTTACCTCGAACTTCGGCGAAACCGGCACCGCGCAAGGCCGCCGCATGCAGGAGGACATCAAGGCTTACGCACGCGACCACGGGATCCGGTTCATGGGCCCGAACTGCAACGGGCTCATCAACTTCGTCGACGGCTTCGCGATGGTATCGACGTCCGCGATCAAGGGCCCGCGCAAGCCGGCCGGCAACGTCGGCCTGGTATGCCACAGCGGCGGGCTCGGTCACATCAACATCATGTGGCGGGCGCAGGAAGCGGGCCTCGGGATCACCTACGAAGTCAGTTGCGGCAACGAGGCCGACATCGATACGGCGGATTTCGTGCGCTTCATGCTCGAGGATGCATCCACCGAGGTGATCCTGATGGCGGTGGAAAGCATCAGCAACGGCGCAAAATTCGAGGCTGTCGCGCGCGAGGCTGCTGACCGCGAGAAACCCATCGTGATCCTCAAGTTCGGGCGCACCGAAGCCGGGCGACTCGCCGCGGCATCGCATACCGGCGCGGT
>JACPTJ010000039.1 GCA_016192835.1 Betaproteobacteria bacterium | reverse complement strand
TGCGCCGGAGCGTGGAGCAGGGACCCGTTTACGGGATGCGACCGTGAAGGCGCACAATAGCACGCGGATATCCGGCGCTCAGCATCCCGCTGCGGGGTCACATCCATCGGCAAGCCGACGGAACCTGTTCCGCCCTCCGCGGGCGCGGGGGTGAGGGATCGGGCGATGTTACATAGTTATGTAAAGCTCGATAGGTCATGGATATCCGGTAAAATTCCCAATTCGCTGAAACAATCCCGGAAGAAACAGATGAGCGATCAGCCCATGTCGATCCGCGCCGCGAGTTGCGCCGACGATTACGACCCGAATTCGATGCCGGTAGTGAAGGCGCGCGAGCTTATCGCGCGTTTCCTGACGCCGGTCAGCGCAATCGAGCGCCTCAACATTCGCGCTGCACTCGACCGCGTGCTGGCCGCGGATGTGGTCTCTCCGCTCGACGTGCCGGCGCACGACAATTCGGCAATGGACGGTTACGCCGTGCGCCGTGCCGACCTCAAAACTGATGGCGAAGTCACCCTCAAGATTGTGGGCGCCGCTTTTGCCGGCGTGCCGTTCCCGGGCCAGGTCAAGGCCGGCGAATGCGTGCGCATCATGACGGGCGGTGTCGTTCCCGACGGTTGCGACACCATAGTCATGCAGGAGCACGCCGCAGCCAAAGGCGACAGCGTCAGGATCGGCGGTGGTCACCGACAGGGACAGAATCTGCGCCGCACCGGCGAGGACCTGAAGCGCGGGCAGATCGCGCTCAAACGCGGGCTGCTGCTGCGTCCGGCCGAAATCGGATTGATCGCTTCACTCGGTATCGGCGAAGTCAGCGTATTCCGCAGGCTGCGCGTCGCCTTCTTCTCGACCGGCGACGAATTGCGCTCGATCGGCACCCCGCTCGGCGCGGGCCAGATCTACGACAGCAACCGCTATACGATACACGGCATGCTCGCGCGCCTGGGCTGCGAAGCGATCGACATGGGCGTGGTGCGCGATGACCCGAAGCTGCTCGAGCAGGCTTTCGCCGATGCCGCCGCCGCTGCCGATGTCGTGATCACGAGCGGCGGCGTTTCCGTTGGCGAAGCCGATTTCGTCAAGGAACTACTGGAGCGGCTGGGCGAAGTCGTGTTCTGGAAAATCGCCATGAAACCGGGGCGCCCACTCGCCTACGGGCGCATCGCCAACGCCCATTTCTTCGGCCTCCCCGGCAACCCGGTGTCGGTAATGGTAACGTTCTACCAGTTCGTGCGCGAAGCGTTGCTCACGCTTGCCGGGCGCGATCCGGTACCGCCGCTGCCGTCGTTCACGGTGCCGTGCCTGAGCAGCCTCAAGAAAGCGCCGGGCCGCACCGAGTTTCAGCGCGGCGTGCTGGCGCAGGATGCGTCCGGCCACTGGAGCGTGCGCGTGACGGGCGAACAGGGTTCAGGCATCTTAAGCTCGATGTCGGAAGCCAATTGCTTCATCATTCTGCCCGAGGCGCAAGGCAACGTTGCGGCCGGCACAATGGTGGAGGTGCAGGTGATGGAAGGCATCGTCTGACTGATGGTGCTTAGAGGCACTCTAAGCGCCGATGCGCTGGCCTGCGTGCGCGGCGAGCGCCGCCTGTTCACTGACCTCAGCTTCACGCTGGCGCCGCACACGCTGCTCGCCGTGCGCGGCGCCAACGGCAGCGGCAAGACGAGCCTCTTGCGCATGCTGTGCGGGCTGCTCCCGCCCGCCGCCGGCACTATCGCGTGGAACGGCAACGACATTCACTCCGCGCGCGAGGAATACTGCGCTCAAATCGCCTACATCGGGCATCTCAACGGCGTCAAAGACGATCTTTCGGGGCTTGAGAATCTGCGGTTCGCAGCGCGTACTGCCGGCATCGTCGCGAGCGCCGCAAGCGCAGACGCCGCGTTGCGCGAACTTGGACTCAACGGATTCCAGCGCCTGGCGTGCAAGACCCTGTCGCAGGGGCAGCGCCGCCGCGTTGCGTTGGCGCGCCTGTGCCTGAGCGCCGGGCGCCCGTTATGGGTGCTGGATGAGCCGTTCACCGCGCTGGATGCCGCCGCGCTGGCACTCACGCAAGGACTGCTCGAATCGCATCTGCGGCGAGGCGGCATGGTCGTTCTGACCACGCATCAGGATGCACCGATCACGGCGCCTTCGATGCAATCTATCGAGCTCGGAACATGAGCGCGCCCGGCATGCTCGATACCGTGCGCTGCGTCGCGGGCCGCGATCTGCTGGCTGCGCTGCGCCGCCGCGCCGACGTGGTGACAACGCTGATCTTCTTCGTGATCGTCGCGAGCCTGTTCCCGCTCGGCGTCGGCCCCGAGACCGCCGTGTTGCGCATGATGGGGCCGGGCGTGGTATGGGTCGCGGCGCTGCTGGCTTCCATGCTCGCGCTCGGGCGCCTGTTTGCGGGTGACTATGCCGACGGCACGCTCGAGCAGCTCACGCTGGCGCCGCAACCGCTCAGCATGCTGGTGCTGGCCAAAGTCGCAGCACATTGGCTCGCTTCAGGGCTGCCGCTGGTGGTGGTCGCCCCGCTGCTCGGAATCCAGTTTGACCTCGGCGCCGATGCGCTGCTGATTCTGCTAGCATCCCTGCTGCTGGGGACACCGACGCTCTCCCTGATCGGCGCGATCGGCGCGGCGCTCACGCTGGGCCTGCGTGGCGGCGGCGCGCTGCTGTCGCTCCTGGTGCTGCCGCTGTACGTGCCGGTGCTGATCTTCGGTGCCGGCGCGGTCGAAGCGGGTGCCGCCGGTCTCGGCGCGGCCGCGCATCTGTCGCTGCTGGGCGCGCTGTTGCTGGTTGCGCTGGTTTTCGCACCGTGGGCGACCGCGGTCGCGCTGCGAATTGCAGTCGAATAACGAACGGCGGATAAGGACCCCACTCAAACCATCATGACTGCCAGGATCAACTGGTTCAAATACGCCTCACCGGCGACTTTTTACCCGCTTGCGGGCAAGCTCGCGCCGTGGTTTTTTGTTGCCGCGGCGCTGTTCGTCGCGGCCGGGATCTACGTCGGCTTTTTCGTCGCGCCGACCGATGCGCAGCAGGGCGAGGCCTACCGCATCATTTTCATTCACGTGGCAAGCGCGTGGATGTCGATGTTCCTCTACATCATCATGGCGTTCTGGGCCGGCCTCGGGCTCGCGTTCAACACGCGCCTGTCGTCGATGATGGCGTCCGCCGTGGCGCCGACCGGGGCGCTCATGACGTTCATCGCACTGTGGACCGGGGCGTTGTGGGGCAAGCCGATGTGGGGCGCATGGTGGGTGTGGGATGCGCGCCTGACCTCAGAGTTGATCCTGCTCTTCCTCTATCTCGGCTTCATGTCGCTGCAGGCGGCGATCGACGATGCGCGCCGCGCTGACAAGGCGGGCGCGGTGATCGCGCTCGTCGGTGTGGTCAACGTGCCGATCATCTATTTCTCGGTGCAATGGTGGAATACACTGCATCAAGGCGCTTCGGTGAGCCTCACGCGCAGTCCGAGCATGGCGGCCACCATGCTCATCGGCATGCTGCTGATGGCACTGGGATTCTGGATGTATGGCATCGCCGCCACGTTGCTGCGTGTGCGCTGCATCATCCTCGAGCGCGAGCGCAATTCGGAATGGATCGGGCAGTTACCGGAGTCGCGGCGATGAACTGGGGCAGCGTGTCGGCATTCGTTGCGATGGGCGGCTACGGCGGATTCGTGTGGGGATCGTACGCGATGGCCGCACTTTGCATCGGGCTCGAAATCGCGCTGCTGGCAGCGCGCCACCGCAGGCTGCGCCGCGAACTGCGCCGCTAAGGCACCACCGAGTCGATCACGACCGCCACATCGGTGGCGCCGACTTTGACTTTCTGACTGATTCCCTGCAAATCGCCGCTCTGCGGCGTGGCGCTGCCTGACTTCGAGATGCGCGCGCCGACGACGACTTCGCGAAAGCTCGAAAGTTTCATTCCGGCAGACATCGACTGGCTGTCGTCGAGCGTGAACTGCGCAGGCAGTTCGATGGCCTGCCGCCGCACTGCCGCGATTGGCTGCCGCGGGCCTTCAGCCGCGCGGGTGAAAATAAACACCGTATCCGTGGGTTTGACGCTGCCGGCGAGCGCCGGGCTCAGGCTCACCGTGCCGCGCACGCCGTCCCCTGCGGCGGGCAGTGGAGCGGGCAAGGCTCCGGGCTTGATCCCGCCGAGTTGCCGTGCTTCGTCGATGCTCGCCGTCAGCGTTTGCCTGAATTGCGATTCGGACGGAAGCTTTGCCAACAATTGCTCCCAGTAAACGAGGGCCTCCTGGTAATCCTTGCGGTCGAACGCGGCGGTGCCAGCCATCGCCAGCGCCTTCCACTGGTTGGGATCTATTTTCAGTGCCTGCTTCACCAGCTCGAGCGGCTTGCCCTCGAGATTGCGGCCCGCGCCCGCCGCGAGCGCATCCGCATAATCGGCGAGCAGATCGGCATCGTCCCGGGTGAGCGCGGCGGCTTTCGCATAGGCGGCAATCGCTTCGGGGAAACGCTGCATCGCCGCGTAAGAGCGCGCGAGTATCGCCCAGCCGTTGGCATCGTCGGGATTCTGCTCGAGCCGCGCCGCGAGTTTGGCGACCATCGCCTCGACCTCGTGCATAGTGAGTCCGGATGCGCCGCCGGCAACACCGGCGCGTTGCGGCGACAGTGCATCCGGATTGCCAAGCAGCCAGTAAAGCGACGCAGCGGCGAGCGGGATCACTGTGGCCAGCACCGCCGCCGTCCGGCGTGCGCTGCGCGATACGCGCGGCCCCGGTACGCCTTCCCCTCCAACTTCATCGAGAACGCGGCGCTCGATTTCGAGTTTCGCCTGTTCGTATTGCGCGGCCGACAGCGTGCCGCTGTTCAAGTCGGCGTCGAGCTCGGCAAGTTGATCGCGATAGACCTCGAGATTGGAAGCAGAACGGGCAACGCCATCATCGCCGCTGTGACGCCGCAGCAACGGCGGCAACACCCACACCGCGGCTGCCGCCGCCATCACGACGGCGATGACGACGAAAACGGTCACCGGCGCTCCCGGTCGGAACCCGCCGCCAGCAACCGCTCAGCCTGCTTTTGCTGGTCCGCAGTCAGCGGTTGCTCGTCGCGCTGCGCGCGCCGCCGCCGCACGTTGAAGATGAGCACCGCGAGTCCCGCCGCCAAAAGCAGCGCCGGCCCCAACCACAGCAGCAGCGTCGCCGCATTGAACGGCGGTTGATACAGCACGAAATCGCCGTAGCGCTGCACCATGAAGTCGATGATATTTGCGTCGCTCTTGCCCTGCGCA
>JACPTJ010000038.1 GCA_016192835.1 Betaproteobacteria bacterium | reverse complement strand
GCGGCGGTGCGGCAGGGGAACCACACTTGCGGCAAGGCGCGCGTCGATCATCATCGGGCCCGGTTTGGCGACCCACTCGGCAACCGCGGCGCGCAACTCTGGAATACTACGAACGAGCCGGCCTCTGCCGCCGAAGCCCGTGGCGACTGCACCCAGATCCGGAGTTGGAACGACTGTGAGCGCGGCATTCATGTGCAGCGCGTCGAATTTGTACCACTCCATCGCCAGCATCTGGTTGTTCAGGACCACGACCAAGAGCGGCATTTCGTAGCGCACCATCGTGTCGAACTCCGCGAGGTGCATCATGACGCTCGCGTCGCCATCGACGAGGATGGCCGGCTGGTTGCCGGTCGCCACGACTCCCCCCATTGCGGCAGGCAGCATCTGGCCGATGCAACTGAAAAAATAGCCGGGTTGCACGAGCGGGCGCCGGCGCCTGAACAACATGTTCGAGAAGGCCGCGGCCGCGCCGTTGCCCGTGAACAGATTGACGTTCGCCGGCACGGCCTCGTCGAGCGCGAGGATGACTTCGCGCGGATCGACGTTGCCCGGCTCGATCGTATACTGCGTGCGGTCTTCCCACGCGTTTGCAAGCCGCTCCCTGACTTCGCCCGTGCGATAACCGGTCTGCTTGAACGAGCGCTTGGCGAGCAGGCTTTCCAGCGCTTCGACTCCCGCGCGCGCATCGGACTGCACGTAACACTCGGCGGCGCGCCCGCCGCTCATCATTACGTGCGGCTTGGAATCGATATGCACGAATTTCGCGTTCGGGTAGAGGTAGTTGTGCTCGGTGGTGAAACGGTTCAGGCTGGCGCCAATCGCGATCACGCAATCGGCTTCTTCGCACAATTGCATCGCGGTGCGCGTGCCATAGGTGCCGGAGATGCCGATGTGAAACTCATCTTCGCTCAACCAGGTCTTCGCCATCAGCGTGGTGGCGATCAGCGCGCCGGCGCGTTCGGCGAGCTTGAGCACGGCATCACCCGCGCCGGACCACCTGGCGCCGCGTCCGGCGATGATCATGGGCTTGCGGCTGCCGGCGATCATGTCGGCCGCCCGTTCGAGATTGGCGGGATCCGGGCGCACGGTGCGTGACGGCATCAGCGTTGACGACGGCCGGTACGGCTCGTCGTCGTCGAATTCCTGCTGCTGGATGTCCATCGGCGCGCTCAACATGATCGGGCGCGACTCCAGCTTCGCCAGATAGAACGCCTTGCGCACGGCGTCGTCCGCGCCATCGGCCGTGTTCATGCGCACGAAACCGGTTTCGCACGCGGCGGCGAAGCGCGACTGGTCCAGGCGCTGGTTGTACTCGTCGTCGTTCGTGGGGTGCTCGCCGACAAACGCGACGAGCGGCGATTCGGCGCGGCTCGCCGTCAGCAACGCGGTCGCGAGTTGCGACACGCCCGGACCGCAAGTGGCTGTGGCAATCCCCGGCGTGTGCGTCACGCGCGCCCAGCCGTCAGCCATCCCAAGGCCGGCGCCTTCGTGGCGGACTTCGAGCGACTTGACGCCGATCCTGTCCAGTTCATGCATCCAGTACATATTGCCGTCGCCCATGAGGCCGA
The DNA here is from genome assembly GCA_016192835.1 of Betaproteobacteria bacterium. Classification (GTDB taxonomy): domain Bacteria; phylum Pseudomonadota; class Gammaproteobacteria; order Burkholderiales; family SG8-41; genus PALSA-1004. Next base: position 9,039 of record JACPTJ010000038.1, on the reverse strand, counting down.
AGACGTGTGACACGCCTTCCGCTTTGAACGCACTGGCCAGTCTTTGATACACCTTCATTGCTTACCCTCCCCTTGAAATGTCAAGTTTATCCGTGGATCGGATTCGATACTGATACTGTCAGCCTGTGCGGCGCTCGCTTCGGCGCAACGGGCGGCGAGCCGCTCCGAAAACTCGCTCGTCATGCGTTTCACCACCAAACCCGCGCCCCCCTCCACCAGCATGGCGAGCCTGCCGAAAATTTCGACTTTGGCCTCGATGGGGATCGTCGAGCCTGCCTGTTCCGCCTGCTCCGCGACCCTGAAGGTCATCATGGCGTGGAAGCGGGTCCCGCCCTGCTTGTCCTTGCCTTTCGACGTAACGTGTCCGACCATCGTCGCCGCATCGAGCTCCAGCGCGACCCTGGCGTGAAAGGCCACCTTGGCGGGTCCGAACTTGATCGTCACGCTCGCGTCGAACGACCCGTCCTCATGCTGCTCCCCCAGCGCGGCCCCCGGCACGCAAGCGACGACGGCGCGCGGGTCCGACAGCAGGTCCCATACGATCCGCGGCGCGGACGGCACATCAATTTGTTCGTTGACTTCGATCATAATCCCGGGCGAAAAAGTCGCTATTATAGTAGGGGACAGACCACTAAGCCATTAAACCATCGCTAAGTCATTGCTAACACGAAAGCTTAGTGGTCTGTCCCCTACTATGGGGGGCGCGGGGAAAAACGTGAACGGCGGACGGATATTCAGACTGGTTGTTGTCTTGTTGCTGGTGGCGCTCGCCGCCGCGTGCGCGCAGTTGCGCGAGCTCATTGCTCCGGCCCCTGGCGTGACGGGTGAGTGGGTGGAGCTCCTTAAGGAAATTCGCGCGTACGAGCGCCGCATCGGCTTTGCGGATACCGACAACTTCATCGATCTTTCCCGCGAGCACGACACGTTCCCCGTCTGCGGCTACGCTTCGCGTTTGACCCTGCCGTACTCCTACCAGGATCCGGCGATCAAGTGGCTCGATTCGGCGACGGAAGTGCAATGCCTCTCATACGGTCCCGGCGCCGATGTTTACTTCACCACGGTGGAGGCGTGGGGGGAAGTCGCAACGCCGGCCACCAACGCCATGATCACCGGCAAGCTGGACCGCTTTATCTACCTTGTCATACACGAGGATTGTCACGATCAGTTCGAGCTGCCGTACGGCATCGAGGAGGCGCTCTGCGATCTCATCGCCCACAAGGGAATGGCGGCGTTCGCCAAGGGAAAATACGGGTCTTACGCGCGCGAGGACAGGGCGGTCCGGCGCTACTCCGAAACGCAGTCCCGGCTCGCTCGCGCGACGATCGCCCAGTACGAACAGCTCGCAAGGCTCTACGCGCGCTATGAGCGCAACGAGATTTCGTCAGACGCGCTCCTGCGGGAACGTGCCGCATTCTTCAGGAAAGCGCTAAGACCGCTCGCCTGGAGCAAAGGCGAGTTGAACAACGTGAGCCTCGCCACTCACATGACGTACAGCCGCCATTACCCGTTCCTGGAAAGCGTATTTGATGCGCTGGGCCGCGACTTGGCGCGGACGGTCGCGTTCTTCAGGCACGTGGACAAGATCAAGCCAACGCGCGTGGCCGTCATGCAGCGGCACCGCATTGCCGAAGAAAACAGCATGGAATTCATTCGCGCGTACGAGGCGGCCGTGGTGGAGACGATTCGTAGGGGACAGACCACTAAGCCATTAAGCCATCGCTAAGTCATCGCTAACACGAAAGCTTAGTGGTCTGTCCCCTTTCCTTCGGGAGGAGCCGTATGGCTGATGTTGCGATTCTGATACTTCGGGTGGTATTGGGCATCGTAATGATTCTTCACGGCGTCTATAAATTCCAGAACAAGAGCTTGTTCGACCAGAAGTGGCGGGACGACTACGGTTTCCCCAAAGGGTCCGTGCTGCTATCCGGAATCGTTCAGGTCGCTGGCGGACTGGCGCTAATCGGAGGAGTGTTCAGCCGTCTCGCCGCACTGATTCTGTTGCTGGTCATGTTGGTGGCGACGTACGTAAGTATCGCGAAGCACCACGAGCCATTTCTCAGCACGCCGGACGGAAAAGGATGGGATATCAACTTTTTGCTGATCGGGTCGCTTATTGCGTTGATCTTCCTGGGCGACGGGAAGTGGGCATTGGCGGAGTGGTAGCCGTGCAGGGCTTGACGGCGTTCAGTTGCACGCTCAGCACACAGGAAAACGGCTGACGGCCCGTGATCCGGATGTCGATGAAACCCGCATCCACCACTGCGTCTCGAAGATCCTCCTCGGTGACGGTTCCGCCGAGGGAGGTCACATCGGACAATGGGTCCTCCAGGATTTCCCGCGGCAACTCGCCCTCGCGAACGAGTTCCCGCACGGCCAGGCAGCCACCGGGCTTCAGGATCCGGTACGCCTCGTTGAACGCCGCGGTTTTATTCACAGTCAAGTTGAACGATGCGTTGGCAACCACAAGGTCCGCGATGCCGGAGGCGAGCGGGAGGTGTTCCATGTCCCCGGCGACCGGCCAAACGGATCCGGCGGGCAGCGCGTGGCGGTCAGGTAATCGGGTGAGCATCCGCAGCATGGGCAGCGTCATGTCCAGGGCGACGATGGTGCCATCCGGACCCATCTCCGACGCGATCCACCGGGCATCGATCCCCGCACCGCAACCGAGGTCGACCGCGAAGCGAATACCCGCAAGGCGCAACCCCGCCAGCGGAAAACCGCAACCCCGGTAAGCGGCGATGAGCTCCTCCGGCAAACGATCGAGCACAGCCGGCGGATAACCGGCGTCCAACAGGCGGCGTGCTCCGCCGGGCGGAAAATCCCGTTCCTCGATCAGCCGCGAGTAGCGCCGGCGTATGCGTTCCTTGATTTCGTCCGGCCAGTCCCGCCGGCCGGAGCCCCCGGCTATGCTACCCACTGGCGGATCAGTGCGGCATATGCTCCGGGTTCCAGAACTTGCCGCTCCGGATCATGCCGGCGATCCGTTCTCCCTTCTCAATCCAGCAGTTCTCGTTAAACTTTGCCTGCGCTTCGCAATCGAACTCGACACGCTCGACACGGGCCTCCCATTGGCCGTCGCCGAGATAATCGACGACCGCATACGCGGGGCGGGGATCGCCGTCCCAGCTCATGCCGACCGCCGCGACACAGACGAGGATTGCGGTCTTGTTCGGCATCTTGATGTAACGCACCGAAGGCCCGTGAATGTGGCCGTGGGCCCCGACGTCGAAATCCTGGCCTTTCAATTTTTCCGCGATCTGCTCTTCGGTCAGGCGGGTGGGAAAGGCATCCTTGTCACCAATGTCATAGGGCGTGCCATGGAAGACTCGAAAATCATGCCCCAGCTCAGGAGTATAGGTCATGGCGAACGGGCGCTTCCTCAGCCATTCCAGCTGTTCCTCCGGCATGCGTTCCCGCGTCATGCGGGTCATCCGGAACATCCATTCCTGGTGCGGGCTCTTGGGCTTCATTATTTCGTCGAGCTTGTTGGCGACCCACAGGTCGATATTGCCCACGATGACATCGATTTCAGGGCGCTCCATGAAGTGCTGCACGATCTTGTCCGGCTCCGGACCCAGGCCCACCAGATCACCGGCAACGATGACCTTGTCGGGATTCTCCCTGGCCACCGCTTTCTCAACGGCCTCCATCTGCGGGACCTGTCCATGAATATCCGAGTAAAGGCAGTATCTGAAACGCATTTTTCCCTCCTTCTGGTCAACAAGAATTACGAGAACGGCTTGCGGCGTTTTGGGACTGAGGCCGGGTAACGATAAATGAATCGCTGCCGGGTGCTTTGATCGTAATCAATTGAGCAGGTTTATTCCGGGCCGGTACTGATCAGATGAGAAAATCGTAGTGAATTCGGTAAAACGGTCGCTTGAGGCGATTTGCCGCAGCCAGCGGGAACGGAATGACGGATGAATCGGTTTCTTTAACCAGCCGCACGACCAGTTGCTCGCGCACGCCGAAGACCGGGTCCTCATCGATATACGGGTCGTCGTCGGGAAAGATCTCAGTGGTCAACGGGCGCAGGCCGGCCGCCGAAATCAAAAAATGAAAGTGCGCCGGCCGCCACGGGCGGCGGCCCGTGGCGCGCAGCAGATCGCCCACCGGACCGTCCTCGGGCACCGTATACGGCGCGGGACGAACGGTGCTGAAGGCATATTCTCCGTTCGCGCCCGTCTTCATCCTGCAGCGCAGATTACCGGCGGGTTGTTTGGGATCCTGGTTCGAGTACAGGCCATTCGAGGCCGTCTGCCAGAGTTCGAGCACCGCGCCGGGAACGGGCGTCCGGCCCGCCGCATCGAAGACCTGACCATAGAACACGACAGGGTCACCGCCATTGCCGCCGATCAGGTCGCCGCCGACTTCCAGCCATTGCGCGCCGGCGATATAAAACGGACCGAGGTTGCTGTACTCGGTGCGCCCATCGCCGCTGTTGATCATGTCGACCAGGGAAGTCAGTCCCAGCACGTCGGAAAACAGGATGAACTCGCTGCGCTCCGGAGAAGATATCTGTCCGGCGCGATCGAGAAGCGTCATCGCCGTCCGCCATTCTTCATGGGTGAGCGCAACCTCCTTGGTAAAAGCGTGCAAATGCGCCGCCAGTTTCGACAGCACCAACTTCAGGCGCGGACTCGTGGTCTTTTCACAGTAAGCAACGAATGCGTCCGTGATCGTATCCTGGTTGACCGATTTCACGATGGCTCCTCTAGATCAGGGCGAGGCTCAATACGGGAAAAGCGATCACCGCGGTGAGCACGAGCAGCATGATCACGGCAAATGGAAACGCACCGGCGAAAATATCGTGCAGCGTGACCGAGGGATCATTGATTGCGCTTTTTACCGTGAACACGGATAAACCCAGCGGCGGCGTCAGCAGCCCGATTTCCGCGCCGACCACGGTCACGACGCCGAACCAGACCAGGTTGCCCCCGAACGCCTGCACCGCCGTCAGAAACAGCGGCGCGGCGATCAGTATGATGGAGGCGGTATCCAAAACGGTTCCCAGTAAAATGAGCGTCACGACATATATCGCCATCAACTGGTTAAGCCCGAAGTTCATCCCGGCAAGCCACTCGCTGAAAAGTGTCGGCAAACCCGCCATTCCCAGCATGCGGCTGTACATGTTGGCGGCGATAATCAGGAACAGGAGTGTCGCCGAGATATAGCCCGTTTCGACAAACACCTCCCACAGGCTGCGCCAGTCCAGCGCGCGGTACCATAGCCCGATGATCAATGCCAGCAGCGCGCCGAGCGCACCGGCTTCAGTCGCCGTGACTATCCCACCATAAATTCCGCCGAGCACCGCCACCACCAGCAGCACCACCGGCGCAAGCTTCCCCAGCTTCTGCGCTGTGCCGAGCAGCGGCGCCGCTACACCCGTCTGCGCGCCACCGACGAAGCCGGGTGTAAATTTCGCCATCAGCGCGATACCGGCACAGAACGCGGCGGCCAGCAACAAGCCGGGGATGATACCGGCCAGAAACATGTGTCCCACCGATTGTTCGGCGACGAAAGCGTAGATGATCATCATCACGCTCGGCGGGATCAACATGCCCAGCACGGAGCTTCCGGCCACCACCCCGACTGAAAAACGCTTGCCATAGTTGAGCCGCTTCATCTCCGGCATGGATACGCGGCTGAAGACGGACGCAGACGCAATGGAGGATCCCGTGACGGAGGCGAACAAAGCGTTGGCTGCGACCGTCGCCATTCCGAGGCCGCCCCGGATGCGGCGAAAGGCGTCATTGGCGACATCGTAGACGTCGCGGCCGATGCCCGTCTTGCTGACCAGCAATCCCATCATCATGAACAGCGGGATGGTCGCGAAGTTGTAGTCGGCGACGCTGTCGCCGACCGTGACGGTGAGCAGGTTGATCGCGAGATCGAGCCGGTCGCGCATCACCCATACGCCGAGTACCGAAACCACACCCAGCGCAACCGCAACGTATAAGCCTGCGTATATCAATACGACTACGAGGACGATCGACGCTGCGCCGATCTCGACGGGACCCATGTTCAATTCTGAGTCACTCTGCGGAGCTCCCGCCACGCAGAGACCAGCAAGGCGAGGATGGCGGCGATCGCGCCGGCCACGATGATCAGCTTGACGGGCCATTCCGGGACCGTGAACAGTTGCGCCGTGCCTTTGAACTCGCCGCGCTGGAAGGACTCGATTGCTCGCGGGATGCCGCCGGCAACAATCAGCGCCATGAACGCCGCCGCCATCAGATCGAATAATACGTGCAACGATGCCCTGAGCCGCGGGGCACGTTCGCCGAGGAGCGTGAGCAACCCATCCGAACGCGTCAGCCGGCCCGAGCGGATCGCATCCCCCAACTGAAGAAACACGATCGCCACCAGCGACAATTCCACGACTTCGGTAACGCCGAGAAATGACACGGACAGAAAGGTGCGGCTCAACGAATCGGTGTTGATTATCACGAGCAGCGCGATCACCAGCAGCGCGCCCGCAACGTTGAACGCAGCGAGAACCCGGAACAACCAGCGGGTTGCCGGACCGCTGCGATCCGGCCCCGCGCTCATTCGTCGGCCCTCGCGGGCATAAATACCACGTTAATTGCGGTCCCAGTCACGGAGCGGTTTCTCACCCGCCGCGCGCAACGCGTCCATATAGGCGGAGAGAAGTTTGCTGCCGGGCTTGCCTTTGCCGTCCATGCTCGCCGCCCATTCCTTGGCAAGATTGGGCAGGCCTTTGGCCCACGCCGCGCGCCCGTCGGCGGACATGGCCGTAATCGTACCGCCGGCCTTCGAGTAAGCCGCCTCACTTTCCTTGCCTATGCCCGCGGCAATTTTGCCGAGCCGGTCGCGATAAGCCACCGCCACCTCCTGGATCACATTCTTCACCTCGTCCGGCAGTTTTTTCCAGGTTTCAGAATTCGCCGTGACGACCTTGGTATTGACCGAACCCAGGTCCGCCTTCAGCATGTGTGGCGCGACTTCCGCAAGCTTGAAGCTCACGGCCGCCTCGGTCCACAGGAACGCGCCGTTCACCACGCCGGTCTGCAGGTTGTTGTAATAGGTCGTCAGCGGCCCTGCAACCCCGGTGGCGCCGAGCCCGTCAAGATAGCGCAGGTTGGTTCCTGCGCCGTTCACTTTCAGGCCCTGAAAATCGGCAAGCTGCTTGACGGATGTTTTGGTGAATAGCTGATAGCTGTCGAGCACGGCAGCGGTGGCGAGATAAACCTGGCCCTGAGCGGCGAATTCCTGTTTGACTTCAGGAAACTGCGCTGCAAGTTTGTCGAGTGTCTGCGCGACGAGCGTGGGGTTTGTCGACACGAATGGGGTCACATAAGCGATCGACTGCAGAGGAATCTTGTCCGTGTGAAACGGCGTGGTCACAACACCGATATCACCCAGGCCCCGCTTCAGGCCCTCGAGCACGCCCCCCGGCTTGACGATCTGGCCGCCCCAGGCCTGATTCCATCTGATCTTGTACTTGCCGGTTGCGGCAAGCCGTTTGTCCACCTCGGGAATGAAGAACTCGGCGAATTCCTTGACCCACATCGCACGCACCGGATAACCGTCGAGTGCGGTGAGGTTGATGACCTGCTGTGCCGAAGCGGCGGATGAGAGACCGAGCAATGCAACAAATGCGCATGCCATGCGAACCGGGAAGCAAGGTCTTCCGTGACAGTGGTGGGCCATGTTCTCCTCCAATGGGTTAAACCTCTGACGGTCGTTTCTATCGTGCGGATGCGGCCGGCCTGAACATTGTGAATACCCGCTGCGGGAATGTCAAAGAACAATAGGGCCTCTGGGCCGCGAACGCCGATGGCAAAGAGGGTTAAGGCTGCGGTTTCAGCATCCGGGCTGCGCGAAGTCATTTCCCTGGCCAGGCATGTCCGGCACGAGCTGGTTGATTTCCTGGTACGACATACACGCACGATGTTCGCCCCCCCGCTCAGGTGACCAGAATCCGTATCGCTCAGGCACCTTTCCTGAACCAGTATTGATACCCGGCGACCGCAACGAGCAGTCCTGCACCGATGAGGTCGGTGCTGAGGCGCGGGTCGAAAAGGGCCAGTGCGCTCACGGCCAGCAGCACCTGCTGCAGCACCGAGAGCCGCCCGAACATGTAGCCCACAATCACTCCGGAAAAAGCAAACGCCGCAAGCGTCGTGGTGATGATGCTCTGCACGAACACGGGAGTGTTCTGATAATCGAGCAGCCCGGTGAACAGAAATCCAAGCGGCAGCAGGTAAATAAACAACCCGAAGCGAAACGCCAGAAAGCCGGTTTTCCAGGGGTGCGCGTCTGCGATAGCCGCCGCGGCAAAGGCAACGGTGCATACCGGCGGCGTCAGGTTCGAGGTCTGGGTATACCAGATGATGAGCAGGTGCGCGGCCATTATCGGGGCCCCGAGCCCCGTGAGCGCCGGCGCGATCAGCACCGAGAGCAGGATGTAATCGGCCGTGACCGACGATACGCCCATGCCAAGGAAAAAGCTCACCAGCGCGGTGAGCAGTACGGCGACCAGCAGGTACCCCATGGAGTAATCGATCACCAGGTGCGAGAGCTGCGCCGATATACCGGTCTTGATCACCAGGCCGACGATGACGCCAAGGCAACCCGCGATCCCGCCGACCGTGAGCGAGCGTTTCACCGCGAGCGCCAGGATATCGATCCAGCGGCGCAGCGACAGGCGTGTTCGCGGCGATGCCAGACTCGCGGCGAACACCGAAGGAATTGCGACAAACACCGCCCAGTCCGGGCTGTAGCCCACGACCAGCAGGCCGACAACCGCCACGATCGGGGTGGCGAAAGCCCAGTAGTGGCGAACGATCTCGCGCGGATTCCCAAGCTCCCGGCGGTCGATGCCCTCGATGCCGTGCATGCGCGCGTAGGCATCGGCGATGAACAGCAGGCAGGCGACGAAGATCAGCGCCGGCGCGATGGATACCTTGACGATCTCGAAGTACGGGATTCCCGTGATGTCCGCCATGATGAATATCGCCGCGCCCATGAGCGGAGGCATGACGATGCCGATGGTGGAGGCCGTGGCTTCGAAAG
>JACPTJ010000037.1 GCA_016192835.1 Betaproteobacteria bacterium | reverse complement strand
CGCCGCAGGTGAAAACGCTGATGCTGCGCGACGGCCTCGAGTCAGTCGGCGACACGCCCGAAGAATTCGCGGCCATCATCAAGGCGGAAGTCGCGAAGTGGATGAAGCTCGCCAAGGTCGCCGGGATCAAGGCGGATTAGCGATACACGCCTTCAGCAATACTTCGGCGCAGCTTTCAGGCCGTGGCCTGGATAGGCCCTGGCTGTTTGCAGAAGCTTCATGTTCACCATGGCGATGGCCATTTCCAACCCCGCGGGAAGCGCGCGAATGATCGGTATCTCGTGGTAATCCGCCTTATCGAGCCTCTGCCTCACACCATCCGCACAGGCCTGCAGGTGTTCACACGCGAGGATCAACGAGTCTGCCCGGTTCTCCTCGATCGCCGCGATGCACTCGGTTGTGATGTCGTCCATGACCTTCTTGAGTCCCGGATCATTGAGCCGCTCCGGCCAGTTATCCCGGTATTTCTCGAGAAACCGGTAGGCTTCAGTGGAGGTATGCCAGGGGATACGCACGCTGACGAGCTTGTCGCCGAATCCATACCGCTCTGCGAGGTGCCTCACGATGAGCGAAGAAGAAGGCACCGTATGGATTTCGCTCACCCGTTCTCCGATGAGAGACGCCACGTGCAGCGCCGAGTGGATGGCGCCCGTCACGGGTATCTTGTCCTGTAGAACCACCCGTGCGGCGACAAATCCGGGGTCGATGCCGCCCGTGAGGACGATGCCATCGTACTTGCCCGTTTGAGCGTATTCCTTGACCTTGTTGATGATCCCGACGTTGATGACCGCCAGGACTTCCTCGTCGCGCTTCTCGGAAGTGCTTTCCACCAGATAGCCGTCATCGACATCAACCTCCACGCCCTGAAGTGCTCCCGTTTTTCTGTAATCCTCGACGAGGTGACGCAGCACCCACCCCCAGTTGACGGCCGGATTTCGATACGGCGGAACAGCGACTAGCCTCATTTCCTGTCTCCCTTTCTGTTGAACGATCGATCACCTATTATGCCCCTAAACGTTATGCATTTCTCCGGCCTTGACAATCCCGTATATCAGGGTTGAAGATCGGGCGAACCGGTCAGCGCTCGTCGTGAAGCGGTGCCGGGGAGCACAAACTCTTCATTGAGGCAAAGGGGGAAGTCATGAAAAAATTGTCTTTGGTGTTACTGTCGATCCTCAGCATTGCTTGCGGTGCGGCCGTCTCTCAAGCGCAGGATAAATTTCCATCGAGCCCGATCCGGTTCATCCTGCCGTACGGTCCGGGCACCGCGACCGACATCATCACGCGCGTCATGTGCGAGGAGCTGCGCCAGATCCTCGGCCAGTCCTGTGTCGTCGATAACAAGCCCGGTGCGTTCGGTATTCTCGCCATCGAGGAAATGGCGCGCGCGCGGCCGAATGGCTACACGCTGCAGGTAGGCAACGTGTCGACCAATGCGATCACGCCCGTGCTGTTCGCGAACAAGATGAAGATCAACTATGTGGCGGACGTGGTACCGATCGCGCGGCTTGCCGAAATATCAAACTTTCTGACGGCGTCGACCACGAACTTTCCGCCGAAGACGGTAGCGGAAGTCGTGGCCTATGCAAAGCAACGTCCCGGGAAGCTGAACTATGCGACTCCGGGTGCCGGCAGTTTTCCGCATTTCGATATGGAGGTTCTCAACCGGCGCGCCGGCATCGAGATGTCGGCGATCCATTTCAAGGCGGGGCCGACCGCCTTTGTTGCCGACATGGTCAAAGGTGACGTTCAGGTGGCGCTCATGAACGTCGCAACCGCGGGACCTCTGATCAAGGCCGGCACCTTGAAAGCGCTGGCGCTGGTGGCGGACGCGCGTTCGCCCGCTTACCCCGGCGTGCCGACCATGGCGGAGGCCGGCTATCCCGGTGTCGGCACGACGCTGTGGGCCGGCCTGTTCGCGCCGGCCGCGACGCCGCCGGACGTTTTGCAGACACTGCAATCCGCGGTGACGAAGTCATTGAATTCGCCGAAGGTCGTCGAGACTTACGCCAAACAGAATATCCGCAGCCGCCCGACCGCCTCGCTCGGCGAAGCGAAGACCTGGCTCCAGGGCGAGGTCGCGCATTGGCAGAAGATCATCAAGGAAGTGAAGATCGATCTCACGGATTAGCTACAATGAATCCCCTCTCCCCCGCTTGCGGGGGAGAGGGTAGGGTGAGGGGGCTGTCACGCTGATAACGACAACAACACTGACGTTGTGCTGAACACGAATCCGATTGGCGGAGCAAGCCCCATGAGCCCATGGAAAAGCGAGATCAAGGACGGGATGCGGATCGACTGGGACGTACCCATCGAAATGGACGATGGTGTTGTTCTGCGCGCCGATCTCTTCCGGCCCATCGAGGACGGCCATTATCCGGTCATCATGAATTATGGGGTTTATGGTAAGTGGATTGCCTTCCAGGACGACCGTCCCGAACCGTGGAAACGCATGATCGAAGGGCATCCGGAAGTCGCAGCGGGATCAACCAACAAATACCAGCACTGGGAAGTCGTCGATCCGGAAAAGTGGGTGCCGGATGGTTACGTCTGCGTGCGTATCGACTCTCGCGGCGCGGGCCGCTCTCCGGGCTACTTTGAGCCGTTCTCTCCGCGTGAAACGAAAGACCTGTACCACTGCATTGAATGGGCTGCCCGGCAGTCCTGGTGTAACGGCAAAGTCGGTTTGAACGGCATCTCGTACTATGCGATGAATCAGTGGCAGGTTGCGTGCCTGAAGCCGCCGCATCTGGCCGCCATCTGCGCGTGGGAAGGCGCAGCGGATTACTACCGGGAATTTGGCCATCACGGCGGCATTTTCTGTACCTACATTGCCAACTGGTATGCGAACCGCTCGACGACAAAACAACACGGACGTGGAGAACGCGGCTACAAAAGTCGCATGACTGGTGAGTGGGTTTCCGGTCCCGAGACGCTCTCGGATGAAGAACTCAAAGCCAACCGTTGCGACCTGGGTCAGGACGTTTTCAACCATAAACTTTTTGACGACTACTGGCGTGCCCGAATCCCTGATTGGTCCAGGGTCACCGTGCCGTTGCTTTCCGCCGCCAACTGGGGCGGGCAAGGGATACACCCGCGCGGAAACTTCGAAGGTTTTGTGCGGGCAGCCTCTCAACAGAAGTGGCTCGAAGTGCATGGACTCGAGCACTGGACGCATTTCTATACCGACTATGGCGTGAAGCTCCAGAAGCGTTTCTTCGGCCATTTCCTCAAGGGCGAGAACACGGGCTGGGACAGGCAGCCGCGCGTGCAGCTCCAGATACGCCATCCTGGAGAAAAGTTTGTCGAACGCCACGAACAGGAATGGCCGCTTGCGCGCACCCAGTGGACGAGGTTTTACCTGACGCCTGACGATCAAAGCCTCGACCGCAAACCACCCGCGTGCGACGGTGCGATTACTTACGAAGGATTTGGAGACGGCGTGACGTTTCTGACGCCGCCGCTGACGGAGGAGACCGAAATCACCGGTCCTCTGTCAGCAAAGCTCTTTGTCTCTTCGGAGACTGAAGATGCCGATCTTTTTCTGATCGTGCGTGTTTTTTCACCGAACCTGTCGGAGCTGACATTTCAGGGAGCGCTCGATCCGCGGACACCGATCGCCCAGGGCTGGCTGCGGGCCTCTCACCGCAAGCTCGACCCGAATTTGACCCTGCCCTACCGGCCGTACCACACCCACGATGAGAAACAGCCGCTGACGCCGGGCCAGGTCTACGAGCTCGATGTGGAGATCTGGCCGACCTCGATCGTGGTACCGGTGGGATATCGCATCGGTTTGACCGTCAGGGGGAAAGATTATTCCCACCCCTGCGGCGCCGGCGCCGGGCTTGCTGACATGTACGCCCGATTCACCGGTGTCGGACCTTTTCGGCACGATGACAACCGCGATCGGCCGGCTGGCATCTTCAGCCGCAAAGTGACGCTCCACATGGGACGTGACCGGCAAGCATACGTGTTGCTTCCGATCGTTCCGTCCCAGCGCGCCCCCGCCTCAGGTCGTTGAGCGCGCATCATTAAATGGAATGCATATGCCTTCCGCTGGTTGGAAACAACAACGAGATTGTGGGTGCTTCTACCCTTGACCACCCAACAACCGACAACGGGGAGATCCCTTTGAGAATTATTGATATACCGCCATACCGGAGAGCCGGAGTCAACTACAGCGCAACGGAAGGGCACTTCATGATGCGGGAGCTGATCTCCAATTTGAAAGCGAAAGGACAACTGGACGGTGTCGAGATCGACATCGACGAGGGAGAACCCACGGATCATGGCGAGGAGAGCCGCGATGAGGCCGTGGTGGCGAACATCGCGGTAGGCGTCATCAAACGGGTCAAGGCCGTCTGCGCGCTGGGAAAATACGACGCGATCATCACGCAGGCCGGGATCGAGCCCGGGTTTCTCGCCGCGCGGATGGTTTCCACGCTCCCCATCGCCTACCCCGTCCACTCGGCCATGCACTTCGCTTCGCTGCTGGGCGAAAAATTCTGCGTCCTGACCACGACGGACGCGCAGGCAACGATCGTCAGACGCAACGCGCAGCTCTACGGCCTGAACCACAAGCTGACCAGCGTCAGATACGTATCGCGTTCGTCGACCTTCACCATGGCGCTGGTTCGCAAGTACCAGAAGGCCGAACGCATGAACGCTCCCGAGGTCATGGAATTCGCCGGCAGCATCGTGGAGCAGTTCGTGCGGGCAATCGAGGGCGAAGGCGCCGACACGGTGATCATCGGATCGCCGCATCAGCAGTGTTTTCTCGATGAAGTCAGGCAAGGTCTCGACGCCAGGGGTTACCACGAAATAAACCTCATGGGCGCCTTTGCCGCGGCGGTCGAAATGGCGCGAGCCATGGTAAACATGAAGTTGATGCAGGCCCCCAGGGCCTATCCAAGCGATTTGCTGAAAGCAAAGCCGGCTTTCAGGTAAATCGGATTTCAAGACAACGTTCCGTGCCACCCTCAAGGATATTGCCGGTTGTCCTGACGGCGCTCTGCGCTGGCGCGGCGTGCGCCCAGAACTATCCGAGCAAACCCGTCCGCATCGTCACCAGCGTCACCGGCGGCAGCCTCGATCTGACCGCGCGCCTCATCGCACCGAAGCTCGCGGAGCGCCTCGGCCAGCAGGTGATCGTCGACAATCGGGGCGGGGTACTCTCGATGGAGATGGTGGCCAAAGCGCCAGCCGATGGCTACACCCTGCTGCTTGCCAGCGGCAGCCTGTGGATCTCGCAGTTCCTGCGCGACAACGTGGCATGGGATGCGATGCGGGACTACGCACCGATTGCATTGCTGGCGACCTCGCCCAACATTATTGTCGTGCATCCGTCGTTGCCCGCGCGGTCGATCAGGGAATTGATTGCGTTGGCCAAAGCGAGGCCAAGCGAGCTCAATTATTCGTCGGGGCAGGCAGGCGCTTCCGCTCACCTCGCCGGCGAATTGTTCAAGGCCATGGCCGGCGTCAATATCCAGCGCATTGCGTACAAAGGCCAGGGACCGGCAATGCTCGCCCTGATCACCGGTGAGGCGCAGTTGAGTTTCCCCAACGCGGCTTCGGCAACGCCGTTCATCAAGGCGGGCAGAATAATAGGTCTCGCGGTTACGACCCTCCAGCCGTCCGCGCTGGCGCCCGGATTGCCGACGGCGGCGGCATCAGGCCTGCCCGGTTACGAATCAAGAGCGATGTTAGGCATGTTTGCGCCTGCAAGGACATCGTCAGCGGTCGTCGACCAGCTGCATCAGGAAATCGCCAGCGTCCTGAAGAGCGCCGATGTAAAGCAGCGGCTGTTCGACTCCGGATCGGAGGCGATCGCGGGTTCGCCGGCGGAAATGACAGCCGCGATGAAATCCGAAATGGCTACGACCGGCAAGCTGATCAAGGATGCCGGCATTCGCGCTGAGTAATGAACTACCCATGGACAGGGTCTTGACTGAAAGATAAAATTTCAAAATATAACATTTCGCCGTCTGCGGAGGTGATCGTCGTGAAGAACCCTAAACTGAGCGGATATCTCGCCAGCGCACTTGTTCCCTATGACGCAAAATTGGGCATCAATGAGCGCGAATATGTGAATCATCTGAAGGAAATCAGCAAGGCAGAGAGGTTGTGCGGAGTCTACGTAAATGCCTTGGTTGGGGAGGTCTTTTCGCTGGAGCCGGAAGAGCGCCGAAGACTCCTCGCGCTTGCCAGACAAACAATACCGCAATCAATCCCCGTCATTTCCGGCGTGATCGGGCACAGGATGTCGGAGATCGTTCAAGCCGCACACGAGGCAAAAGAAGCAGGCGCGGATATTCTCGAGGTGATGCCACCGTTCGATGTCCTGTGGTTAAGAAGGCTGATGGATACGGACGACGCGCCGTATCAGTTCTTCAAAGAACTGGCCCGGGAAGTCAATATGCCCATATCCATTTTCAAGTACCAAGCAGAGCGAGGGTTGGCGTACTCCAATGAAACCCTGGTAAAAATCGCAGAGGATATCGAGCAAGTCGTTGCAATGAAGACCTCATGCGGCACCTGTGCAGATTACTACCAGGTGTGGAACAGCCTGAAAGGCAAACTCTCGATATTTGTCACCGGTGGGGATACGGTGGATATGCTTGGGCAAATGATGATCGGTTCTGACGGTGCGCAGGCTGGAATCATGGCGATGGGCCGACAGAACTGGAGCCGTTTCATATCCTTTTCGCTTGACGGAAAATATACCGAAGCAAGAAACATTTACATGGAAAAGCTGGCCCCCATCGCAGATCACATTTTTGGGGCGCCATTACGAACTTCACGTCCCCGCCGAACGGGCTCGACTACGGCCCTCATAAAAGAGGCTCTTGTAGCGATGGGCATGTTCTCAAGTGCACGGGTAAGGGCTCCGGATCTGGATGCGACTAAAGAAGAGCGTGAGGGTATCAGAGGCCTTCTGAAAAGGCTTCAATTGCTCCCAGAATAGTCCAGCGAAGAAATAAAGTGGGTCAATGTCACATTTCAAGGTGCGACAGAGCAAGAGTTACGCTGACCCTGGCCGTAAGCCTGAGCCATGAATCCGGCTGTTCCCTCGCGGCGCCCGAGCACGAATTCAAGCCCTTCCCGTCGCGCGGCCTCGAGAAACTCGACGCTCGGGTCGCCCGGGTAACCGAAGAAATGAGTTATTCCGGCCTCTCTGATGTATCTGGCAATGACCTGTGAGCAGTTCATAAAGTGGGTTCCCTTTTTTTGCTGAACGGTATGATAGTGCCATAAGACGTGGTCACCGCGTAATCTCGCGCAGCTCGTGGTGGTGATTGAATCCAAGAGTTTTTCACCGTTACCATACGGGCCTGGAACAAGAAAACCCATTCCATGACATTCACAAAAAAAATACAGACTTCATTACGCCTGGGTCATCCTGACGGCGGCATGCGTCCTCGGCATAGTCAGCCGTGCCGATTCAGCGTCGTTCGCGGTTTTCATCGATCCCCTTGTCGCGCAATTCGGATGGAAACGCGGCGACATATCTTTTGCCTATGCCCTGGCGTTTCTGGCCGGAATGCCTGCCATGGTCGCCATGGGCTAGCTCGGCGATCGCTACGGGGCCCGGAAGCTGATGATAGGGTCGTCCATATTGATAAGCACGGGCACGGTTCTCCTGGGGACCATCAAGGAGCTTTGGCACTTCTACGTATATTACGGGCTATTTGTTGGTTCTCTGGGCAACGCTGCCTTCATGGTGCTGTTGCCGGTTATCCTGACCCGCTGGTTCAGTCGGCACATGGGCCTGGCGTTAGGCATTTATTGGGCTGCCCTGGGGGCGGGACCGATGATTTTTGCCCCCCTGTTCCGCTGGCTGATAGAAACTCGTGGCTGGGAATGGACTTTTACCGTCATTGGAATTGTTCTCGGCGGCATTCTCCTGGCCTTTTCCGCATTGATACGAAGCGCTCCCCGTGAAAAAGGACTGTCTGCCTACGGAGCGGAAGGCTCATCCAGAGAGCAACGTGTTCCTGCCGCATCCGCTATCGCGCCCGCCGGCCTGCGCGAGGTTCTGACCCGGCGCCCGGTTTGGCTCTTGATGGGCGTCCATCATCTCGGGTGCGCCGGACACGCCATCATCCTGGCCCATGTCGTGTCCATGGCGACATTCCGGGGAGTGTCCGGAGTAGAGGCGGCGGGTGTGCTCAGCACGATCGCCGGCGTCTCGATCATCAGCCGTTTCGCTTTCTCAATCCTCACGGAGCGGCTCGGTGGCCGGGCTGTCCTCACACTAGCGGTGATCGGCCAGAGCACTTGCGTACTTATCTTGTTCTTTGCCAGCGAAGCCTGGGTGTTCTATCTGTTCGCCGTCGTCTTCGGCATATGCTACGGAGGCGAGATGCTGGGCTTCCCGATTATCAACCGCCAGTTATTCGGCGAAAAAGCGCCGCTCGGCTCGATTTACTCCTTCGAGATGCTGGGTGCGAGCACCGGCATGGCTTTGGGGGGCTGGCTGGGCGGCGCGCTTTTCGATGTCTCTGGAGCTTATACCTGGGCAATTATTGCATCCGCAGCGATAGGTTACCTGGGAATGCCGTTGGCTCTTTACCTGCCGCGCCACAGAAAGCTTGTCGAGAGGGTGGCTTTTTCAGCTGGCAGCTAATCTCCGCCGGAACGCCGCTGGACTTTCGATCGCGAATCTGGTTTTGCCGCTGAGTTCAAGCAGCGCTTTGTCGCCCGTAACGATGACATCGGCGTTTCCCGCGTGCGCCAATGCCAGAAACTCCTGGTCCCCCGGGTCCCGGCATACCGGCGGTTTTCGCCTGGCCGGCTCGGTGACAGTGATGATCTCCACGTGCGGCAGGTATAGCGCCGCGACTTCTTCCATCTCGGACTTGCCGAGGTGGAACTTTTCATAGCCGATCACACGCAGTATTTCTTCGATCGTGGCTCGGCTGGCAAGGGGGATGAAGTGCCTGCTTTGCCAGAAAGTCCGCAGCCACGCCAGTTCGCCATGACGAAACAGCAACGCGGACACGGCCACGTTGCTGTCCAGCACAACCCTCAGCGGCGGCGTTTCGGGCTGGTTTTTCTTGCCCATTGCACCGCATCCGCGACATCCTGATCGGTAATGCCGAGTTTTTCCAGCTTATCCCACACCTCATTGATCCGCGAATGCCTGACCGGCTCCAGAATTATCCGGCCGCGTTCCGCGGTCACCGCGAAATACTCGACGCCAGGAAAGCGGCTGACAATGGCCTTGGGCAGTGTGATCTGGTTCTTGACGGTGCGCTTGGCAAACATTGCCATTCCTTCGCAAAAGTAGAAAAACAAGGAAATCCTACCATAGCCAGCCGCAGGGGTAAAGGGAGACTGAGCGCCTCCTCCCCCTTCCTCATTCCTTCGCCTCTCGATCGGGCCGATAGCGCGTCTCGGGCTTCAAGCCTTTGCGCCGCAATTTTTCGCTGATGCGGCCGTTCTCGAGATAGCGTCCCGCGACCGCGCGTTGCGCTGCGTCGTCCCATTGCGGCAGCCAGTCACCGCCTAGCGGGGTGCCGAACCATGGCGACTGCGGGCGGAGCTTCGGCAGCCCGAGTTCTTCCCAGACTTGCTTCGCGCGCTCCATGTATTCGCGCTTCGGCAACGCCAGCGGCGGCAGGTCCTCCTTCATGGTGGCATCCAGCAACAGCGTCGCGTCTTCCTCGTCCTGCTCGTGCTCGCGCTCCGGTCCGTGGCCCTGGCTGCGGTGCGGCAGCACCTGCAGGTCGCGCGCCGGGTTCATGCGAAACGCGAGCGCCCACAGGATTGCATCCGAATTGTCGGGATCGATGTCGTCGTTGATGGCGATGCAGATCTTGCCGCAGTCGGCCTTGAAGGAAGTCGCGCCGTAGAGCGCGCGCCAGACCTCGGTGTGCGGTGTGCCCTTCTCCAGGGTGATCAACGCAACCCGCCTGAGTGCAGTCATGCGCTCGTGCAGCGTCACCCGTTTGACGCCGCGAATGCCGAGCGTATTGCGCAGGTGCGCGAGGAACAACGGCTCGTACGCGACGCGCTTCATCGCGCTCGATTCGCTCGGCGTCACCTGGCTGATATAGGACGCGACGATCGCGTTCTTGCGGTGCGTGATCGCGGTAACCCGCATCGGCAGATTGAATTCCTCGAGCGCTACGTGGCCGTGCGATTCGCCGAACGGCCCTTCGGGCTCGAGGTATTCGGTGTCGATCAGCCCCTCGATCACGATCTCGGCCTCGGCCGGTATCATGAGATCCACCGTGCGTCCGCGCACCACGTTGATCGGCTCCCCTGCAAGTCCGCCCGCGACCCCGATCTCATCGACGTCGAGCGGCAGCTTCTGCGGCGCCACGAACGCGACATAAGGCGGAGCGCCAAGCACGATCGCGCACGGCATGGTCTTGTCGCCGCGCTTCTGATGGTTGAGGTAATGCTGATAGCCGCCGGCGCCGCCGACGCGAGTCGCCATGCGGATCACCAGCCGGTCCGGCGCCTTGAGTCCCGCGCGATAAGTGCCGTGGTTCTGCACTCCGGTTTCGGGATCGCGCGTGATCACGTTGGTCGCGGTCAAGGTGGGCGCGCTGTCAAAGCCCGGTGTCGAGACCGGGATCGGCAGCCGGTCGAGGCCGTTGCCCTCCCCCTGCAGCGCCGCGCCTTCGATGACCACTTCCTGGCACGCCCCCTGCCCGACGATGCGTGGCGCAATGGGATTGGCAATGGCGCGGTCCCACTTTTCCTGAATCTCTTCCACCGCCGTGCGCATGCCGGCACTGTAGATCGCGCGGTTGGCGGCGAGCGCGCCGACCACGACCGGGAACGCATACCTGCGGCCGCGGCCATCGATGACGTGGGTAAACAGGAAGGCTTTGCGCTCGTGCTCCTCGATGCCGCCGACGAATTGCCAGCGCACCAGCGGGTGCAGCTCCGCGTCCTTATCGATCGGCCGGTCGATGGTAAGCAGCAGCCCCCGTTGCTTCAGTGTCTCGAGGTGCTCGTGGAGGTCGGGGTAGCCGCGCCTGGCGTCGGTCATGAGAGAACACGAGTAGGTCAGGTTGCCGCGCGAGCGGCTACCTGACTGATCAGGCGGCCTTCCGGCTCGGCGCCTTGGCTTTCGCAACGATGCCGGTCGCCTCGAGGTCCGCTCGCAGTTCCTGTTTCTTCTCCTCCGACAATTCGGTGCAGGGCGCGCGTACCGGGCCGCCCGGCATGCCGATCAGTTCCATCCAATACTTCATCTCGGCCGACGGCGTGCGGCCGGTGGGCTTGCCGTAGCCCGTGATCCACTTGGCGTGCAGCGCGCGCAGCGGATTCAACGAACGCGCAACCTCGACGGCGCGGTTCATGTCACCGGCAAGCGCGGCCCGGGTGTAATCGCGTATCGGCAGGTAACCGGGAACCTGATACAGGTGCGGACAATAATTGAGCAGCCACTGGTCGCCCATCACGGCCAGATTGTGCAGCCACGGGGTTTCGTCCGCAACGCTCACCACCAGTTCTTTTCCGACCGCCTCGCGCAGCGAGATCGTCGCCGACGGCGCGGGGCCCGCCTGCTTGAATCCGCAGATGTTCGAGATCTTCGCGAGCCGCGCCGCGAGATGCTCGTTAATGGGGTGATAGATCGACGGAATGTTGAACAGCACGATGCCGATGTTGATGCGTTCGGCGATGAAGCGGTAGAACTCGTACACGTCATCGTCGCATTTCGCCGCCATGTACGGCGTGAGGATAATGACGAAATCAATGCCGATCGCCTCCGCATGGTTGGCGAGCGTCACGACTTCGTACGGGTTTTGATGATGGCAGCCCGCGATCAGCGGAATGCGGCCCTTCGCAGTCTCGACGTTGATCTCGTGCGCGCGCATGCGCTCTTCGTTGGTCAGGGCCCAGAATTCGGCGACGTTGCCCGAACAGTAATGGCCTTCGACCTTCAATTCCGATATGCAATGCTCGAGACTCGCGGCCATCGCGGCTGTGTCGAGCTTGTCGTCCCTGGTGAAATGGTACGGCAGCGCCGTCCACACGCCCTTCAAAGCAGTTTTCGCGTATTCTTTGGCTTCGTGCTTGCGATATTTCATGGGTATCCTCCGCGTGGCTCGAACAGATATTCCGGCGCCGCTGCGGTGCATCGTGGCAGACGGCTTCCAGCACCGCTATTATGCTGCAAATCGACACCGTCACCAAGTCAAATACCGGTTGTTCAAACATTCCGGGCAGAGTATCGAAAAATGCCGGAAAATCATCCACTCGATTTCCTGAGGGGCCATAGCATGCAAGTCATCGACACTCACGCGCACTGGTTTGCGCCCGAATGGGTGGAACTGCTCGAGCGCGAAGCCAACGTCAATGGCGCGACGATGGGCCGAAACGATCAAGGCTGGAGCACCATCGCCATTCCGGGTGTCGCGCTGGTGCAGTCCTTTCCATCCGACATGATGGACCTCGATTACATGATCGGGGAAATGGATGCGGCAGGCATCGACCTGCGCGTCTTCTCGCTCACCAATCCGATGCTCAACTGGGCGCCGCCGGAATTCGGGGTGCGGCTCGCGCGCGCCTACAACGACGCGTGCGCCGCAGCGTACGCAAAGTATCCGCAGCGGTTTCGCGGCGCGATGACGCTGCCCATGCAGTCACCCGAACTCGCCGTGAACGAATTGAAGCGCGCGGCCGGGCTGCCCGGCATCTGCGCCGTGTACATGGCGATGCACATCAACGGCAAAAACCTCGACGACAAGACGCTCTGGCCGGTCTACGCGGAATGCGAAGCGCAGGCACTTCCGCTGTGCCTGCACCCTGTGAATCCGTGCGGCATCGAGCGCATGCGCAACTACCATCTGCGCAACCTGATCGGCAACCCGCACGAAGCCGCGATCGCGGCAGCGGATTTTATTTTCGGCGGCGTGCTCGATGCGTTTCCCCGGCTCGAAGTCCTGTTGCCGCACGCCGGCGGCACTTTCCCCTGGCTCGTCGGCCGGTGGGACAATGGTGTCGCTCACCGCAAGGAACTCAGGCACATGAAGCAGCCGGCGAGCGCCTACCTGCGCCGCTTCTACTACGACACGATCAGCCATCAGCCGCAGCTCATGCGCTACCTGATCGAAATGGTCGGCGTCGACCGCATCGTCATCGGCAGCGACTACAACATGGATGCCGGCTATCCGCGGCCCGTCGAGTTCGTCGATCGCATACCGGGACTTACGGCGCAGGAGCGCGAACTGATCCTGAGCCGGAATGCAACGAGGCTACTGAAACGGAAGGGAGAACAGTAGGGTGCGCTTGCCAGTAGGGTGCGCTTGCGCACCATCCGGCAATCGGTGCGCAAGCGCACCCTACTCCCATCCGTCAAGTCAGAACGACACGGTAGATATCGGGCGCGATGGCGATGTTCTTCAGCTTCACGCCTTCAAGCTGCTCGAACTTGTACTCGATTTTCTTGCGCACCACTGAATAGACCTCGCCCGACAGGCAGATGCCCCCCGGCTCGGCCAGCGGCTCGATCCGCGCCGCGATGTTGACACCGTCTCCAAACACGTCGTTGGCCGTGACCATGACCTCGCCCAGATGGATGCCGACGCGGATCATGATCCTGTCGGCATTTTCCTTGTTCGCGTTCGATTCCATGAACGAGCGCTGAATTGAAATCGCGCAATCAACCGCGTCAGCCGCGCTGCGGAAAACCACGAAAAAAGCATCGCCGATCGTCTTGACCTCGCGGCCCCGGAATTTCACCACCGCCGCGCGGACGATATTGTTGTGCTCGAGCAACATCCGGTAAGCGCGCTGCTCGTCGCGTTCCATGCTGCCGCTGTAGCCCACGATGTCGGTCATCATGATGGCCGAAAGTTCCCGCCCGGGAGCCGCATCGGTCTTCTTGCCGGCGCGGTCTCTTGCCGGCAGAGTGGCCTCCTGCGCGCGCGCCTTCAGCATCGCCTGCTTGATCGATGCGGCGAGTTCCTGCTGGGAAACGTCAACCGCCGGGACAACCTCCGCATTCCGCCGGGCCTGCTCCCGCTCCCTCGCTTCTTGTTCCTCGAGCAACTGGCGGGCCTGCAACTTCTTCTGGTTGCGGCGAAACTCGAGCTGCTCGCGCAGGATTCGTTTCCCGATTATGAAAGCGATCAGCAGTCCGATCCCAACAGCGACATAGACCGACCCCAGCCAGAAGTCCCGGCATACGGGGGTTTGCACGTCCTGACCGGCACAATATTGAATATACGTCAGGAGCTTTCCGATCTGCTCCCAGTATTGCTGCAAGAATTCGAACGACTTCATCCCGCCTGCCCCTCCCACTTGGCACGGGTAGCGTGCCAACTTGCGCATATTCCGCTTTTTGCCGAATACTGGCAATAGCTATGGACGACGCCATCATCGCTGACGACGGCTATGCGCAAGCGTTTGCGGAGTTCCGACAGCGCGGCGACGGACGACAAGCGATCGCGTTCCCGAAAATTCCGGATCAGCGAATCGGACAGCTGCTGGTGCGAAAGTGTCCGGAAGAACGGGTGAATCCCACCGCAAGCAGCGCGGCTAATACGACACTCGTCCTCATCGCTTGCCTCCGTCCGTGGAGATTCGTGAGTGGTGACTGGTAATTCGTGAAAAACAAATAAGCGGCTACGCGGTTGAACGATAGAAAAATCAATCCCGGCGCAATTCCGGTTCACCGAACCGAAAGGATATTGTTTGTTGCCATATAATCCCTCCATATCGCGTCAGGTGATTCGGAGGAAAAAGGGGGCATATGATGATCGAGCGCGCGAAAAACCGCCTCTACGACGAGTCGCTCCTGTTGGGCGTACGGCGCCGGCGCGAGGCGATCCGGGAACTTGTCGAATCGGCGGATACCGCCGGCGTGCTGGCGCTCGCGGAGGCTCTCGGCCGGGGGCATCGCGACGCCGGAGCGATCCAGCGGCGGCTGCGCGCTCTGTCCCACGACACGGACGAAGCGAAGATTCGGGCCCTGTGGACGGCGTGGAGCGCCGATCCGAAGCCTGCGCTCGGCGCGGTCCTGGCCGAACTGGGATGGCCGAGGGGGCGTGCGTTTGACGCAAAGACCGCGCGTGATGTGCTTGCCGCCGCGAGGGTGGGCGCCGCACCGGATGTACTGCGGGCCGTGACCGTATTGTCCCGCGCGCTCCCGGTCGGCGACGAAGCTCTCAACGATGCTATCCACGCCGCCTGGATCCGTTCCCAGTCGCAGGATCTGGGGCGGCTGATCGCCGAACAGGGCCGGCAGCCGGGCAGCCCGGCGTTGGTGGCCTTGCATGCGCTGGTTACCGGCAAGCTGGACTGCTACGCCGCGCTGCGCGACGAGGACGGCGCCCTATTCGTGCAGGCTTTCGGCATGGCGCCGGAGCCCCTGCGCGCGCGGATCGCGCGCGTGGTCGCCGCAAGCCCGGAGCGCCGTCTCAAGGAAGCCCACCGCCGGGCCCTGTCGCGCGGCGCTGCCGATACGGCGAAAGAGGTGGAAAGCCTCAAGCTCGTGGGGGACGAGGATCGCCTGTTCGAGGCTGTGCGCTCGCGGCGCCTGATGGAAATTCTCGATCTTTGCGAACGCTGGGCCGCCGGCACGGCCAGGCCTTCGGGCGCGCGCGAGCGCGCGGTGGTCGATCGCGCGGTGACGGCGTACCGCGGTCTCGGACAATTCCGCATGGAACCGGGCACCGAGCTGCCCGCGGGGCTCACCGATATTTTCGATTACTGGCGTGAGCAGAAGCCGGGCGATGCCGATCTGCGCGCCGACCTCGATGCGCCCGACCCGTTCCAGAAGGCCCGCGGTCTGTATCTCGGGCACGAGCGCGGCCTAGTCGATCAGGCGCGGCTCGCCGCTGCGGCGAAGAACGAGCACTGGCCCGAGCGCCTGGTGGCGCGCCTCGCCGATCCGGCTCTTCTCGCGCAGGGCGCGGAGGACCACGTGATGTGGGTGTCCGCTTGCGCGGGCGACGCGGCGCTGATCCAGGCGCCGATCGGCGGCACGCCCGAAGATTACGCGCGCCACAGCCGGCAGCTCCTGCAGGCGAAGGGCGCCGCGGCGGCGCACACGCGGGCGCTTCTCGAAATCCTGTGCGCATTTCAAGGGGCGTTCGTCGCGAGCGGCATCACGGTGCACGAAAGCGCCGAGGCGACTGAGCGCTCGGCGGTGGAACTGGACCCCTCCGAGCCCGGTCTTCATGGCGCGGGAATCATGGCTGATTCGGGCGGCGGGATGCTACGGCAAGTGGAGCCCGGCCGCTTCCGCGTGGAGCACCCGCTCGCGGTGAACGCAACGGACGGTTCGGTGCTGGTGTATGTGCCTGCGGGGGAGTTTGAAATGGGAGGTGGGAAGGATTGCGACTGCCCGAGCCATCGGGTGGAATTATCCGCGTACTGGATCGGGGTGTATGCGGTGAGCAATGCGCAATATCTGAGATTTGTCGAGGCCACCGGGCATCGTGCGCCGGACAAGTTTAACTCGAGCAGTGCTCCGGGGGTGTGGCAGGGTAAAGGTTTCCCCGCGGAGAAAGCCGATCACCCGGTGGTGTGCGTGAGCTGGGAGGATGCGCAAGCGTATGCGAAGTGGGCGGGGTGCGAGTTGGCGAGCGAGGCGCAGTGGGAGAAGGCATGCCGCGGGCCGTTGGCGTTGGCGTATCCGTCCGGGAAGGAATGGGGCGAGAAGAAGTGCAGGCACTACGAGAACACAGGCAGCGAAACGACGGCGCGGGTGTACGAGTATGCGAACGGGGTATCGGGGTACGGGACGTACAACCAGAGCGGGAACGTATGGGAGTGGTGTGCGGACTGGTACGACGATAAGTACTACGGCAAATCGCCGAAGCGTGATCCAAAGGGACCGGAGGTAGGCTCGTACCGGGTGAACCGCGGCGGCAGCTGGAGGTGCGACGCCCCGGGCATCTTCCGGGCGACGCTCCGCGGCAGGCTCGTCCCCGGCTACCTCTTCGACGACCGGGGTTTACGTCTCGTAAGGGCGGCTTCGTGAGTCCGACAGTCTGTTACGTCACTATTGACTATTCCGTTTCGTCCGCGCAACTTATTCGATCACATCACCGAATTTGCATTGTAACGGTTAATCTTATGTGACAGTCTTTGCGTTCTTGAAAAAAGATTATGCAATAACTTCTTGATTTCACTTGGTGGACGTTTTAGCATAATAAATGCGTTGAATTTTTCTAATCAGTTTTATAAAAATTGCTTAACATAGGTCGCAGGGAAGTGTCATTGGAGTGTGCAAATGAGCTGTTGGAGCATAGGAAGGAAGTTGAGTGCGGCGGCTTTGTCATTGCGGGAACGAAGCCGCGGAATTTCTTGTTGCAGTTGAAGACGCGTTTGATTTTTGATCCAAGACGCGTGCATTGTTGCGGATGAATCCTGGCGCACCAGGGATTGCGGGCGCCGGCCGGGCACCCGTTCATTCCACTACCCCACACATCGATGGACTGCCTCGTCCATTCCCAGCGAGGCAGGTCACGGCCGGTGCTGCGCCGTGTGCGATTGCCGGGAAGCCGGCACCGGAAGAAATCCAGGACTACGTGCTCGAGCGCCGCGGCTACCGCGTGAGCCGGGCGGGTCTGCCCGACCGACGCACTAAGGCCAGCATGCTCATCGAGCGCATGTACTCCCGGCGCGGATACCACACGGAAACAGCCAGCACCCTTCCCCATCGCCCCACCCGCATCACGCTCGAGACCTCCCGGGGCGAGGAACTCATTGGCACGCTCACGCTGGGACTCGATTCGGAGGAAGGGCTGCTCGCCGATGCGCTTTACCAGTCGGAGATGAATGGCTTGCGTGCGACGGGGCGCAAGCTGTGCGAAATATCAAGACTCGCCGTCGATCCGCAATACGGCTCGAAAGAGGTGCTCGCTTCGCTATTTCACCTCGCCTATATCTACGCGCGCATCATTCACAAGGCCACCGACGTGCTAGTCGAGGTGAACCCGCGTCACGCCCGGTTTTACAAACGCATGCTTAGCTTCCGCCAGATCGGGCAAGTGCAGACCTGCCCGAGGGTCAATGCCCCGGCGGTGCTGCTACACCTCGAACTGGCTTACATGGACACCCAGATCGCCAGGCACGCCGGCTCGCGCGACACTCACGAGAAATCCCTCTATCCGTACTTTTTTTCGACGTGCGAGGAGGAAACTCCCGCCAACGGAATTCAGCTCGCCGCCTGAATCAATACCGGAAATTCTTACCCACGCGCTACGCGTACCCCACTGACTATAAGTCCAATTTTTGTTTGCGCTCAAGGCGGGATATCTCAAGACTCACTTTTCACCGACCACTGAGGAAAACGCACGGGTGCGGTGGACCGCGGGAGTTTTATAGCGCCCTTGAGACATCAACTGCCGGCCTGCGCAAGAATTGAAGGGGTTCCCGGCAGCCTTTGAAAGAGGGCGATCGGATCATCTACAGCTACTTCAATCCGTGCGGCAAGTGCTGGGCGTGCGTGAGCGGTTCGGCGCCGATCACACGATCAACCTGAACGAATATCCCACGTCGGAAGCGAGGCTGGAGCGGGTCATGCAGCTCACGGGCGGCAAAGGCGTCGATCTTGCGGTGGAAGTGGTCGGTCGTCCCGAAGTCGTGGCCGAAGGACTGGAGATGCTTTGCCCCGGCGGGACCTATCTCACGATGGGGTTGGTCACGGGCGGCCTGATTTCCAATCTCGACCTGGAGAAGGTGGTGCACAAGGGGGGCTCACGATCGTCGGTTCGGGCAACTACAAGGCATGGGTTCTACCCAAGGTGCTCGACCTGCTGGTCAGAACTCGTGATAAGTCCCTTCGATAAGCTCGTGTCGCACAAATTCAAGCTTGAGGACGTTAACGAAGGGATTCAGCTATCCATCGAAGGCAAGGTGATTCGGGCGGGGGTGGTGCCAGGCTGACGCAAAGACCCGAATCAGCTGGCTCATGCGCAGCGCGAACCGGGGTGGACGGTCGCGTAGCGGCCAAGAGGCGACGGTCGAGTATCTTCTCCAAAGCAGTCGGTCACGTTCTTGGCCGGCTGAGACTATCTGAGCCAGCAGACGACCAACACTCACTCTTGGTTGAGGGTTAAAGCCTTCACACTACACCGGCGTCACCGATCCGTATTATCATTACCTATGCGGACGGACAACCTTAAAGCGCCCACGATGAATCAAGCGGTTATTCCGTACCAGCACGTTCTGCGAGTTTCAATAGTCCAGACCGGCCGGTCTGGCTAACGGGGGTATGTAAACACGGGCGGGTATTCATGAAACTGTTCTACAAATTGGTCAGCCAGTTGCTGGTGGTATGCATGATATTGCTGCCGTACTCGGCGCAGGCGGGCGTGATCGGCACCGATCAGGCCATCGCCAGCGCTCAAGATCTCGCAAACCGCGACAAGGTCACCGCATTCATGAACCGCGGTGACGTGGTCAAGCAGTTCGAAGCGCTCGGGATCAGCGCGGCAACCGCGAAGGAGCGCGTCAACGCGTTGACGCAGGAAGAAATTAACCGCATCGCGGGCAAGATCGACACGGCTCCGGCGGGCGCGATGATCAACTGGTGGATCGGTACGGCGGTCGTTTTGATCGCGTTGATTCTCTGGTGGGCCTACATGACCCCTGCCCCTCTCCCACCCGGGGGGACGGAGGCGACCCAAAAAGGAACGGCCGATCGCATCACAACGCCGATGCCTTCCAACCAGGTCACACTACTACGACGGTTCGAAGAAGCCTGTAGGTCGTACGCCGCTCAGCCGAACGAGATTCGCAAGAGTGAAGTATTACGGGGCACGGCGAGCTTCTACTCTGAGGTTGGCAAAGTCGAAGGATGGGTTGGAACTCTCAAGAGAATTTCCACCTATCAAGGTAGCTCGAACACAACTCTCGTCATCAAAATAGGCACATCAAACGTGTATAGCAATGTGCGGATCGGCTCCCCTGCCTATAACTCGGCGGCGAACATGCGAGAGGGCCAGGACATCATCTTTTCGGGACAGGGTCTTCGCGACTTCAACCTCACCGAGCGCGGGACGGTCTGCAACCCGAACTTCAAGATTGACCTCACATCGTTGCGGCACGCGCCGTGAGATCAATCGCCTCAGCAATCTGGCTACCGGCCGCGCCGGAATTACCGGCTGTTGCCGAATCTGGCGTGCGTGATTTCGATATAAGCACTTGGTACGGCGTGCGGGCTCCGGCCGCTACGCCGAAAGACATCGTCCTTATGGGGCATGCGGCGCTGAGCAGAACGCTGCGTGCGAAGGCAACGCAGGACAGTTTCACGCGCTTGGATGCCGAAACGCTCGAAAGTACGCCCGAGGAATTCACGCGTTTCATGCGCGACGACCTGGCGAAATGGACCAAGGTGATAGACGCGTCCGGCATCAAGCTCGAATGACCTGTCAGCGGACGGAACCAAAATGAACGCGCGCATTCTGACGCAGTCAGCGATCCCACCTTCAAGGCGGCGGACAAGTTTGGCGAGCGCGGCGTGATCGACCTCATTGGTTTGACAGGTTACTACACGATGTTGGCGATGGTCCTCAACGTCGCCCAGCAGCCGTTGCCCAATGGCGTGCCGCCGCCGCTACGGGCGCTGAAGTGATTGTCGCATAAGACATGTAATGGGCCGCTCGCGCAACAGGAGGCTTCCTGTGAATGGCGAGTTTCTAGCTCACAATTCCTATCTGGAATCTTGTGCGCGCGGACAAGGTGATCGAATGACCGCAATGGAGCGGTTTCTGAGCGGTGGCCGAAGGGCTCAAACCGGCCAATTCCGGTCGGTCGACAGCGGCCCCTAATATTGCGGTCGGTCGCCGGGGACAATAACGTTTCCTTGGCAAGAACTCGCCAGTCTGCTGCCCTTGGACTTCACCGGAGCATTGTTGCCGACTTGCTGAGCATCCGCCCGTCGGGCAAAGGGGCCTGAAATCCAGTAGCCGCGTCGTTTACGAACCGCTAGCGCGTTTGTGGCTCGCCATTATGTCGGCTGCCGCAGTCAGGAACGCTGAGCGGTCCCGTTCGTTATCGAGGGCTTCCGCGAGCTGGCTTATCAGCGCGTCATCGTTTCGAGCCCGCTGCATCGCTTTCGCTACCAATATTTTTGCCATGGGCCCGATACAAGTCGCGAGGAGCTGCTCGAGCGCGGGTACACCGGCGTTCGTAACTTTCGCGTCCCCAGCCGCTTTGCTTTGAGCTGGCTGCGGCGCCGGCGGGGAGGCCGTTCGCGCGTTGGCGGGAGCAATTGCCCGCGCCGAACCGCTTCCCATCTCTTGGAGAAAGTGTTCCCTCTGGACGGGAACGGGGATCATATCGGCGAGCACTTGCCTGAGCTCATCGAGGGTCGCGGCTTTCTTGGCGCCTTTCGCGACGACGAAGGTCGCTATAGGACCCAAGTATCGGGCGAGCTGCTTGCCCAGAGCAGCGAGTAGCTCGTCCGGGAAAACCGTAGCGGCCGCTGCGGGCTGAGCAGCCGGCGCTGGCGGAGGCGGAGCGGCCGCGACCGGGGGCGGCGGCGCTGCGGACTTGGCAGTGTGCGTTGGTGATAGCGGAGGCGGAGCGGCCGCGACCGGAGGTGGCGGTGCTGCCGCGGTCCTGCCCGGACCCGACCCAAATGTTTGGATGTCGTGGTACTCGAAGAGCTTCGTGTAATCGTCCGAGAGCCGGACGACGACTTCGTAATAGGACCGCGACACCAGGATCTGGTTGGGATCGGCAAAGCTCATTACGCGTTGCGCGACGTTAATGCCGTCGCCAATGATGTTCGGACGTCTATTGATGTCCATCACGAGCTTGACCGGCCCCAGGTTGATGCCCGTGCGCAGCACGAGTCCCGGATAATGCTGCTCGTTCAAAGCGACGCGAATGTTGTTGGACACGAACAGCGCTTCTTCCGGGTCGCCCAGAAAGCACATCGCCACCCCGTCGCCCGTGTCGAGGATGATGCGGTCGACTTCCGAAACGCTTTTCAGGGCCTGTGAGAGTATGTCGTTCAGCCAGCCCTTCAATGCGAGCTGCTTCGCGACGGTCTGCGTAGAATATTCGACGATATCGAGAAAGACGATGCTGCAAATGAAGGTGCGGCCTACCTTATCTGGTATCGGATTCTGCATGGCCTAGCCTTCGATCATTTGCATCGCCTTTTTTAGACTGCGGCGCATCCGGTTGAAAGAGGCGCCGAGCACGGAAATCTCGTCTTTGCCTTTGTCGGAGAACTCTTCCACCTCAAAGTCGCCCGTGCTGACGGCGTCGGCTGCTGCGGCCATTTTCTGAATCGGCTGCACGATCAACCAACTCAGCATGACGTTCAGCACGATGAAGACCAGCACGAAGATCGCGAACAGGCACGCCATGAACGTGAGGAACGTCTTGTTTGCGCTCTGAATCGGCACGGACATAGGGACCGATACGACTTGCGCGCCCACGGTCTCGTTCAGTTTCCATCCGAAACCATTCGCTTCGCCATACAGGACGAGCATGGATTTCGGCGCGGCGCCAGGCGTGCTATGGCACGCTAGGCACGCTTCGTTGCCTATTTTGATGGGCCGCGCAATGTACAGTGCGCGTCCGATCGGCGTGTCGCGCTCGCCGACGATCTCCTTGGTGGTGTCGTTGTTGCGGAAATTGGTGACGATGTCCGCTTCCCAGTCGGTCGCGCGGTTGCGCGGATTCGTGGGATTGAGCGTGGCTTCTTTGTAGAAGTAATCGGGATATTTCTTTCTCAATTCGTTGAGGGTTTCCGTGGCCGCATAGGCCGGCACCGATTGCGGAAGAAATGTCCGGAGCAACTGCATCTCGAGATGAGGCCGGACTTGTGCGACCGTGTAGCCGCGGATGGCAAGCGATGTTTCCATCATCAGCCGTGCGTTGCGCAGGATTTCCTGGCGCGCGTTGTGCGTCAGCAGCTCGTGCGAGATCCCTCCTGCGATTCCGAACCCGCCGAGGAAAACCGCGATCAATATCAGATTGAACTTGAGACGAATTCCCATAAAGCCTCCCCCATTCCTACTGTTCGCATCTTATCGCGTCTTCGTACCACTATCTCATCGTAATTCGAATCGAAAATCGCCTGCTTGTCCTTGACGATTTTGTCAGCCGGCACGAGATCCCTTTTCCCGACCTTCAGGCCGATGTCGGAAGAACCCATGTCGAGCACGGAGTCGGACTTCACGGCGACGCTTTTGTTATCGACAATGATTTGCGCAGTCACTTGCTGGTATCCGTCGAATATCGATTTTGCGGCCGAGACGACGAGGCAGGAGTTTTTCTTGCCATCCGAGATGTTCTTCACCTCCCAGTCAGCAGCAATGGATTGCCCGATTACGGCTAGAAAAGCCGCGCAGCCAACGAGTAGCACGCTATTCGGTCGACGCATGGTGTACCCGCTCTCAGGTGTGGGGTTCAATCGGAGTATAACGCTAGTCGCGTGGCAAGTCGCCATGAGTGAAGCCTGATGCACCGCAGGGATCGCGCGAGGTAGCGACACCGTGTTGACGCCGGTACGGAAGCGCCCATCGGCGGACAGTCGCTTTCCGGCCAAAACCGGACAATGCGGGGGTAATCGAAGGCATGCACGTTTAAGCGGCCCGCACCATTGCCCCTACAATCAATAGGGGATATGGTAAGTCCATCGGATCGCTGTGGACGTGGCAGCTCGATCGCTT
Source organism: Betaproteobacteria bacterium (assembly GCA_016192835.1). Taxonomy (GTDB): domain Bacteria; phylum Pseudomonadota; class Gammaproteobacteria; order Burkholderiales; family SG8-41; genus PALSA-1004. The sequence goes on along the minus strand of JACPTJ010000037.1, from coordinate 3,356 downwards.
TCACACTGAAAAGATTATTTCTCAACGAGAATGAAGCCAGCCATGAATATGCTCAAGGCAGTGATAGCAATGCTTTTGTCCGTATGCGCCGCCGGCGCATTTGCGCAGGGCTATCCCAATAAACCAATCCGCTATATCGTGCCGTGCCCACCGGGTGGTGGCGGCGATGTGATCTCGCGTATGCTGAGTCCCCGGCTGGCGGAAGCGCTCGGTCAGCAGGTCGTGATCGACAATCGCGGCGGCGCCGCCGGCAACATCGGCGCGGAGCTTACCGCCAAGTCGCCGCCCGACGGCTACACTATCGTGTTCGCCTATTCGGGTACGCATGCGATCAACCCGAGCATTTACAGCAAGATGCCGTTCAAGGAGAGCGATTTTGCTCCCATCATCTGGCTGTCATCGGTGCCGGAGTTAGTCGTGGTGCACCCGTCGCTGCCGGTAAAGACGGTGAAGGGGCTAATCGCGCTCGCCAAGGCGAAGCCGGGGCAGCTCAGTTACGGCTCGGCCGGTAGCGGCGCGATCAATCATCTGGCAGGCGAGCTGTTCAATATGATGGCCGGGACCAAGCTCATTCATGTGCCGTACAAGGGCGGCGGCCCGGCGGTGATCGCGTTGCTCAGCGGCGAGATCACCTTGATACTCATCGACCCGGCTTCGGTGGTCCCACACATCAAGAGCGGCAAACTGCGCGCCATTGCGGTCACCAGCGCCAAACACGCGCTTGCGATGCCCGAACTGCCGACGGTCGCGGAAGCCGGCGTTCCCGGATACGAAGTCACGTCGTGGAACGGCATCCTGATCCCGGCTGGCGCGCCGGCCGATGTCATCAGGCGGCTCAACGGCAAGCTCAACAAGATCATCAACGCGCCCGACATGAATGCACGCATGATCGAGTTTGGCTACGAACCGGTAGGTGGGCCGCCGGAGAAGTTCGGCGAGCACATACGCGCCGAGATCGCGAAATGGGCGCCGGTAGTGAAAGCAGCCGGTGTTAAGGTGGATTAGGCAAACAATCGTGAGAAGCGCGAGTGTCTGGAAAGGGTCGCTTTGCGCCAATCCCCTGACGGTCGCTGAGGTTATAAAACGGTTACGCCGCGCCTTGGGAAGCGCTGTGGGTGTTCTGAGACGGGCGGCTCAAGCAGCGGCCTGGGTGAGCATGCTCCAGAACTTTCAGCCGACATAACGCATCGTCGAAAATGTGTAGTGCCTCTTCAATTATCGCACCGGATTTGTTGGGTAGTCGCTCAGATGCCTTGTCACATTCCATCATAAGCTGCTGGAACCGCGTCTCCACATCCTCCATTCCGGTGATTGGCAAATTCGTTAGGTATTCAGGAAGCCTTTCTCCAAATTGTGTCGTTTCTATGTAGGCAGCCAATAAGAAATAAATCGCACTTTCGGATTCAGCATTACGAATCACGTAGTCGATGATCATTGGACTCCTCCATTAGGAAAAATGGCTCCAGCCTCTCAGCAACCGGGGGCAGATGTCTTTGTGGTAGGGATGTTGAGATCGGTAACGGGAATGTTCATTGGCCAAGGCATCCAGGTTTTCGTTACGACGGTATTACCGAGTAACCAAAGCAAATGGGGGCATACGCTGCCTTGATGACGACGGAGGACGCCGTTGGGACTTACTTCAAGAATTTCGTATAGAGTTGCGTTCACGCTACGCTCCCTCATTGTTGAGTTCGCGTTCATTGGTCTTCTCGCCCGTCGCCATGTGAATCAGCGCAAAGCGAGCTGGCGACCAGTGGATCCTGCGGGCCACCGCGAAACAAGTACCTCTGCAGTGCGAAAAATGATGATGATTCAGCCATGAACTAAACCCAGGGCTACGAGGCGTTCGAGATTCGTTCAACGCGCATAGTAGCCGGATTCCGGCGCACAAAATATCCGGCCCGAAAGCCAAGGCAGTAGTCATTGAGTCCTACCGTAGCATACGTGGAGAGCGTGGCGCCGCTCCTGCGCGAGTATTCGCCTTTGAGAAAGCCTTCTGCGAAGTCGAGCGACCAGCCGTTTTCTTTAGCGAGAGCTTTGGACTGTTGCTTGAGCAAACTTTCCACGCGGTCGCCGAGAGCTACTTGCGTTTCCGAAATCATATTATCGTAGCCTTGGGAAAAATATTTGTTTGCGGCAAGGTAGTCAGCCTGATTACGCTTCATACCGATTCGCATAAAAACATTTATACGCATGATGGATTGTTATTGATGTGACATTGCGCACAATCAACAAAACCGTTTTGTTGATTTATGTGACATTGTGCACAATCAACAAGAGAGGATTTTTCTTTGTGTGACTTACAATTTCGGCTGGTAGTCCATAGGTCTTTTCGTCCATTTTCGGTAATTATAAAGTGCCACTTACCACACACGCCACCACACAATATCCGGAATCCAGCGCGAAAGATGTGACTTTAATCACAGAACAAGAAAAACCGTGATTTTTTTCCGCATTCCGGAATGTGACTTTTGTCACAAATTAACAAAAACGGTTTGCAATGAGGTAAGCTGACCCGCAAATTGACAAGAATTCGTTACAGCCAAGGCGCGGCGGAGTTCATCGCCCCGGCAAAAATCACGGGCAAACGGCACAAGAAAACAGGAGGCATCTGCCGGAGCGGATGCGATGACAAACAGGAAAGTGAAAACCATGAAACGCGCGACTCTCGATACTCTTGGCAGTCAATTTGTCTCAAACGAAATTGCCATCATTTCGTTGCTGCAGGCGCTCACCCTCGCCCAGCCCGCCATTCGACAGGCATTGGTGGATGCGATGCGCGAAAACAAGAACCGCGTTCCCAGCAGCTTCCCGGGGGTACACGAGAGGATCGAGCAATACGTGGAACTGCTCGAAAAACGGCTCTCAGCGCAGGCGCCTGAACCGGTCGCGAGTGTATCGACGGTCGAACCGCTCCGAAGACAGGCCTGAAGCGTTACGCCAACCTGCTGATCAGGCTGGCGTCCCCACGGGGATTCGAGTCTATTCCGATCGTAAATTCAACGACAACCAAGCTGCACTGAATCGGAAGACCTCAATTCCCCGCGTGCCGAGTCGTCATGTCGCCCGGCAGGATTCGAATCCACGACCCTGTGGGTGGCGAATTCGTAAAGTTTAGCGGATACGGCCCTTTCCGTGCAGTCTTGCACGCCACGTGGAGCATGATACCGTTCTGCTCATGCGCGATCTGCTCCGCTTGGCGATCCACCTGCTGCTAACCGTTGCGAAACTCCTGGGCCCAGGTGGCCTCCGCGCGGTCGCCGCAGAATCATTGTTGCTCAAGCCGCAGATCATCATCGGCAATCGCTCTCGCCGTCGCGCCCCGAATCTGACCACGCTCGATCGCTTCGTGCTCG